>JBLRXG010000126.1:0-3857 GCA_047920855.1 Dehalococcoidia bacterium
TCACCCCAGTGCTTCAGTTGCTCGATAGCCGCCGCCCGGAAGGTGTCCGCTGCTGCCAGGACTACCCGCCTCTGCTGCGAGGTGAGGCTGTAAGCCAGCTTGGCAACGCTGGTGGTCTTGCCGGAGCCGTTCACGCCGACCACAAGGATGATCTGCGGCGATTCCTTTGTCGAAACATAGTCATCCTGGCCGGCGCCTTTCCGAAGGCCGGTCTGGGCGGCGCCGGATGCCTTGATGCTTCCGGGTTGACGTGTCGACATGAGTGTCGTGCTGCTGGATGCGCTATCAGTCGGAGCGACCGTTCCGGGAGACCGTACTGCCAGCAAGGCTATCATCTCTCTCTTGAGGGCTTCTCTTATCTCGGAGGGTTCCGACAGCTTCTCGACCTTCACCCGTCCTCTGACCCTCTGCAGCAGCGTGGCTGCAGTCTCGACTCCTACATCGGCTGATACAAGCAACTCCTCGAGTTCATCCCACATCTCGTCGCTGAAGGCGCTACGCCTGAATATGCCGGCTATCCTGGAGAACCAGGTCTCCCTGCTTTTCCGGGTTCCCAGTTCCGTCTTCCGTCTCAGATCGAGCAAGATATCACCTCGGTTAGAATCCTCCGTATATGATAGCACACGCGCAAAATGCCAAATGTACTTACTGCTGTGGCCACCGCTGCCTTGTGTCTTCTTTCTGATGGTTGTAGCTAGAGCTACATGCACGCGCAGGCTCTAATGGGCCACGTCATGCATCTCTGTCATCGATGGCTCGTGATCTCTTCCGACGAACAGAAGAGGGTAGACGATGTCGCTCATGCAGCACGGAATCCACACTGCGAGGAACAGAATCAGGAAGATAAACGGAAGTAGAGGAAGCCAATTGGCCTCTCCATATGTTATAAGGTAGAACAGCGACGCCCAGGTGCTGAGCAACACATGTCCGAAGTGAGGAATCTTGGTCTTCTGTTTCCAGAGGGAGATTCCGACACCTGCCAGAGCCACGAGGCTTATCCACCATTCTTCGATGAATGGTACGTGGAACTCCATCTCGGCACCAAGTAGGGTGCCTCCCAGATAAGGCATCAAGGCGTCGCTTACGGTGCCTATGCCGATGGCTCCTGTCCAGCCAACCAATACTGCGGCCCAAATTCTGCCTTTTCCGTATCTCCTGTATACGGCCGTGGTCGCGATCGCGCTCAAGAAGACGTGAGCGGGGTGCAGGGTGTGAAAGACGCTTTCAGGAACACGGTGAGTTGCGCCGACCAAAGCTATCACGACCACTACAACAATGCCGCTCAGGGCTCCCAGGGCTGTGAACGGAGCATGCACCTTGAGTTCATGCATTATTCGCTTACCCATTTCGACTTACCTCCTTGATATGTGCTTGTGTTACTCCGGTAGCAGCTTGAGCATAGCCCACAGAACTCAGACAAATGGTGTTCCGTGTGAAAGCCGAAACCCCTGGCGAATTCGTTCTCCTCGTGGCACAAATGCATGTCAGCGAATTCCCTGATCACTCCGCAGTTCTGGCACACCATGAAGCGATGACATGCTTCCGAGGAAGGCAGACTGCACCTGACATATTTGCCGCTTGAAAGCACCCTGTGTGCCAGGTTAAGGCTGCAGAGTAGATCCAGTGTGCGGTATATGGTAACGTGGTTCAGATATCTCCCTCCCATGCGCAGAATACTCTGTATTTCGTATGGAGACACCGGTCTGCTCTCTGTCTCAAGCACCTCGAGAACCAGCTTCCGTGGCCTCGTGGCCTTGTAGCCCCGACTCCGTATCACCTCAATAGAACTGCCGATCACAGCGGTATTATGCCGCAGTAGAAAGCCAATTGCAACAACATTGCATTTAGTCTACTGCCGTTGCCAGCCTGCGGCTATCATTCTGACCTTCGATCTAATGTGGCTAAGCGTCTGTACGTCGTGCTGTGCTGGTCCTTAGCGAGCCAGTTCGTTCTCCCGACAAGACGGGGCTATCTATGATGATGGGGGCTGGGTTGTTGGAGAAACCGGCTCCATGGGACCATGGGTCATGATGATGGGACTGATATGGCAGTAGCGTTGGATGGCACGCTCAGTCGGCCGGGGGTTCACACGGCGGGCGTTGGCAGCCTAACGCAGGGACGATCCTATCTGGTGCCTGCCTGTGAGACCACAAGCTCTCGGAGCAACACTACTGCCGCTGCCTTGTCTAGGGGTTCGTTGTTGTTGCCGCACTTGGGTGATTGCACGCAGGAGGGGCAGCCGCTGGTGCAGGGACATGCTTCAATCGCAGTCAGGGTCGCCTGCAGAAGCTCCTCGATCATCTCGAATCCTTTGTCGGCGATGCCGATGCCCCCGGGATAGGCATCATAGATGAAGACCTGTGCCTGGCCGGTGTCAGGATGAAGGACGGTCGAAATGCCGCCAATATCATTGCGGTCGCAGAGAGCGAACAGCGGCAGCATGCCGATGGCTGCGTGTTCACAGGCATGCAGGCCGCCCTGGAGATCCAGCCCGGACTCCGCTATTCTGTGGATCGCCTTTCGTGGCAGGCCGAACCACAATGCGTTGGTGGGGAAGTTCTGCGGCGGCAGGTCCAGGGGCTCCTGTCCGATGACCTCCTCTGTGATCTGCCTCTTGCGCTTGAAGCCGAGCACCGAGGCGGTGACATCAACGTCTCCGAACGAAATCCCGACGCCACGGCAATCCCTCTTCCTGATCAGCCTGGTGATCCTGAGGTCGGTTATGTCCATTGACTGGGTGTAGTAGTCTGCATTGCTTGACTCCACCCACGCGATGCGGCGGGCCAGGTCCAAGTCCTTGACCAGGTACGCTTCTCCCTGGTGGAGGTAGATAGCGCCCGGGTGTATCTGAAAGAAGGCGACGGTGGACTCCACAGTTTCCAGCAAGCAGCCGGTCGCACCGTCGATGACGGCATAAGTCTGGGAAGACGCTGCCCGTATGTTGGTGTTCTGTGCGGGATATGTGATTGAGGCAACCGGATACCATGCCGTTGCTCGTCTTCTCATTGTGCCCGCCTCCTCCAGTTCAGTTGCCATCTCACCCATCTTGGGTCCGAAGAACCGCTCGTCGCTGGCGCGCAGAGGTCTCTCCCAGGCGGCGCACAGCAGGTGAGGCTTCATGATGTGGGGGTTGGCGTGGTTGATTATGGCGTTGTCGAAGTTCCTGCTGAAGAAGAAGCCGGGGTTCGCCATCAGGTACTGGTCGAGTGGGTCCTCCTGGGCTATAAGAAAGCTCAGGGAGTTGTGGGCCCTCCGTCCGCTGCGTCCTGCCTGCTGCCAGGTACTTGCGACACTTCCCGGGTAACCGGTGAGCACAGTCGCGTCCAGGTCGCCTATGTTGATGCCCAGTTCCAGAGCGGTGGTCGAGACCAGTCCCAGAAGATCGCCATCGAAGAACTCCTGCTCAATGCGACGCCTGTCCTCAGGCAAGTATCCGGCCCTGTAGGGACTGATCCTGTCTGCCAGCGCTGGAGGTAGCTGTCCCTGGGCGTACAGATAGATCAACTCTGTCAGCTTGCGCGTGCGTGCGAATACAAGGCTCCGTATGCCTTTCTGCACGAGGCAGGCCAGAAGCGCTGCCGCCTCGCTATTGGGACTGCGCCGGTTGGTTCTGGCCTCATCGAGGAATGGCGGGTTCCATAAGGCGAAGCATTTCTCGCCGTGGGGTGAGCCGTCCTCTATAACTGCCTCAAACGGTAGGCCAACTATGTCAGTGCCGTGCTCCTCGGGGTTGGCGATGGTAGCCGAACTACAGATGAACTGAGGGTTTGAGCCATAGAAGGCACACATTCGTCGCAACCTGCGTATGACATTGGCTACGTGGGAACCGAAGACACCGCGGTATATGTGAGTTTCGT
>JBLRXG010000127.1:0-3801 GCA_047920855.1 Dehalococcoidia bacterium
GTGACGATATCGAGGTTGCGGCCTTTGGCAAGGTAGAGCAGGCTATGTGTCAACGGCTGCACGTTGCCACCCAGTTTGCTCCTGGGACGAGAAGCCCCTTTGGCTACCGCCCGCACCTTGCCGTAATCCCGCGTGTAGACGGTCACGATTCTGTCGAACTCGCCCAGATTGCTGTGCTTAATGACGATGCCCTGTGTCTGGTAGGTTCGGGGTGTACCCACTTCAGATCGCTAGCTCCTGACGCCAAATGCTGAAGAGGTTCGATGTACAACTGCGGGAGTTCATAGCCCTCCCATCTGAGGTCCTCAGCCTGCCGCCGAGCGTCTCTCGGCGTGGGTAAGCACCAGGTCTATGGCGTTGGCGGCGGCCCCGAAGGAATAGTAGACAGGCAGTCCGGAGGAAACACACTCGTCGATGGCGGTGAGAATCGCTTCTGCCTCTTGCGGCAGAACGCTGGGTTCAAGCACCATTGCCACCGGCTTGGGTAGATCGTCACGGTCTATCCAGAATCTGCCCAGCAGCATGTTTATCCGGGCTCCCGAGAGCCAGGGCAGCACAAACTGGCCCGTCCTGATAAACGTGACCACGAAATCGGTTCCTTCCCACCTTGACACTATATCAAATGCCTTCCTGGTGCCCTCAGCATCCAGCATGTTCTGCGAGTAGTCTATGGGATTCCGCAGAATGTTGCCCGCCGCGGGCGTGAACTCCTGCAGTTGTGCAACGACATCCTGGGATAGTGCGGGAACCCTCAGCCCTCTGGTCTCGAACTCATCGGCGATGAGAACGCTGGCGCCGCCTCCGGCACCGAAGAGGACGGCGTTTCTGCCGCCGGGAAGGGGAAGGAACAGCAGCGTGACCAGCACGTCGATCATCTCGTCCAGGCTGTGAACGCTGATGATGCCGAGCTGCTTGCACAGGGCTTCCCATGTCGACCGGCTTCCGGCCAGTGCGGCTGTGTGACCGGCGACCGCCCTGGCGCCGCCCTCTGTTACGCCACCTTTGAGCAGAATCACGGTCTTGTCCCTGGCCGCCTTCTCCAGGGCCCTCCGAAACCTCTTCCCGTCCTTGATTCCCTCGATGTAGAGGCAGATGATCCTGGTCTCCGGGTCGTCAGCCAGGTACTCGAGAAGGTCGTTCTCGTTGATGTCGCAGGCATTGCCATAGCTTATGACCTTGCTGAAGCGTACACCCCTGAGCGCTCCCTGCCTGACCAGGTAGATGGAGTTGCCTCCGCTTTGACTGATGACACCCACAGGGCCTCTTTCTCTGGGGAAGGCGGGACTGAAAGAGAGGCGTGACTCGGGGCAGTAGATGCCCATGCAGTTAGGGCCGATGATCCTGATTCCGGTTCTGCGTCCGGCCTCTGCCAGTTCAGACTCAAGCCTGATCCTGTCGGGGTCGCCGGTCTCACTGAATCCCGATGTGCAGAAGTGGGCGGCCCGCACTCCCTTTTCTGCGCATTCCTCGATCAATTGTGGAGCGATCCGGGCGTTTACGAGTCCGATGACATGGTCGATGTTGCCGGGAACGTCGCGCAGGCTGGTGTAGACCTTGTGGCCTTTGATTTCACCGCCCTTGGGGTTAACGAGATAGAGGGGACGGTCGAACTCGGATTCTATGAGTGCGTCCAGAAAGGTGCGCGTCCAGTGCATGGGGTTGGAGGTCGTAATACCTACCAGGGCGACGGAGTCAGGATGAAACAGAAGGTCCAGGCCGTGCCGCCTCTCGCTTTCGACACACGTCGCCCGGCAGCAGTCTGCCGGAGGCGAATCATGAGACGAGTTCACAGTAAGGTAGCCGCGTGCCTACTACAGCTTGCGGCCGATAACTCCTGATGCCATATTACGTGAGATTGCCATGATGCTCAGAACCCGATGAGGGAAGATACAAGGCTGCCTCAGCCGGAAGTATAGCAGAAGAGCAGCCGACTGTAAATCTCGCATATACGTGACCTCGTGGCCTCGTTAGGTGGGGTTCACCATTGAGGGGAGAAGGGAGCACCCTGTTGCCGCAGATCGGCATTCTCCTGGAGCGGACGATTTCGCGTCGTCAATCGGAGGGAGTTAACGGGATCTTAACAATCATTTGTTATTATCTGTTATGGTGCGTGGGCTTTCATGTGTATGCCGCCGAGAATTCTCGGTGGGCGGGTGTTCTATGGCTGATACGAGGCCGGTCATGAAGCGGTGCCCTATGGAGGTGAGGCCGTTCCGGTTCGGGAGACGCCGTTACCTGAAGACGGTAGGCGTGCTGTTGCTTGCGGTGGCCCTGGTTGCAGGAATGACGGGCTGTGCTCCCAGGCCCGTTCCCTATCCCGGTCCTTCGCTTGATCTGGAGATTCGGACCTGGTATGACCTGGACGCTGTTAGAGAGAATCTGGCCGGCAACCATCGTCTCATGAATAGCCTCAATGCCACCACTCCCGGGTATGAGGAACTGGCAGGCCCGACGGCCAATGAGGGAAAAGGTTGGGAGCCGATGGGAACCTGGGTCAGTAATGACCCGCATAAGCACAAAGCATTCACCGGTACCTTCGATGGGCAGGGATACGAGATAAGCGACCTGTCGATCGACAGGCCCGTAATATTCTACGCGGGGCTTTTCGGTTATGTGCATGATGGTATCATCGATAGTGTTCGGCTGGTGAACGCGGTTGTGACAGGTGACATGTATGTTGGTGGCCTTGTGGGATGGAACCTCGGTGCTGTTACTAACTCCTCAGCCGCGGGCAATGTGGTCAGTCGTCAGCATATAGCCGGTGGCCTCGTAGGGTGGAATGCGGGCGATGTGACTATGTGTCATGCCGCTGCTAATGTAACCGGCGATCAAAGTGTTGGCGGTCTGGTGGGAGGCAACTCGGGCTATGTAGACAGTTCCTACTCGACTGGGAGCGTCAACGGGCAGTGGGGTGTTGGTGGTCTGGTAGGCAGAAGTGAGGGCGCTGTGGCCAACTCCTTCTCCGCGGGCAGTGTTACCGGTAGAAACGGGGTTGGCGGGCTGATAGGTGAGAACGGAGGCACCGTGGGCGATTCTTATTCAGCAGCCACCGTTGTCGGCGACGATCAAGTGGGAGGCCTGGTGGGAGTGAATTACTACGATGCTTTCTATGCCCCCGGCGCCGGTACCATCAGCCGATGCTATTCCATCGGCAAGGTGAGCGGACAGTCCTCAGTCGGCGGCCTTGTGGGAGACAACCCCGGTTCTGTAAGCGACTCCTTCTGGGACGTGGAGACGTCCGGGATCGGAGAGAGCGATGGTGGCACGGGCAAGACCACACGCGTGATGATAAGCCTTGCCACTTTCACGGCAGCCAACTGGCCGATAACAGCTGTGGAGGCTGGCCAGACCAACTCGGCGTACATTTGGAACATAGTGGACGGCGAGACCTATCCCTTCTTGAGTTGGGAGACTGCTGTCTAGCTTCCGGGCATCATGTCGGAGACTAAGCCATGATGAGTGACGAGGGACAGCCGGGGGATTGAGTCGACAAGTGATGTGACCGATGGGTGGCTGGCATATGGCTCTGCTCAGCGCAATCCACGCGCAGAGCGGGTGTGCCGCCACGACAAAGACTTAGCCCCTCGAATAAGAGGGACTAAGAAGGTATGCGCTTCGGGGCGGGAGCCTAGGCGAGCCTGATCTTCTGAGCCACGATCTCCCTGTGGAAGTCGGTGCTGCCGAAGGCAGTGTCGGCCGACTTGCTTCTGCGGTAGTATAGAGGAATGTCGTGGTCGTCACTGGTGGCAATCGCACCGTGCAGCCTGATCGCCCACTTGCTCACATCGCGGTAGACTTCAT
>JBLRXG010000128.1:0-3766 GCA_047920855.1 Dehalococcoidia bacterium
CTGTTTCCACAACGTTGCGCAGCACCTCAATCCCCATGGCAGCTTCCTTATTGAGGCATTCGTCCCAGATCTAAGCCGGTTCACAAAACGGCAGACGGTGAGGGTGGCAGACATGACCGAGGATGAAGTCCAGTTAGACGTCTCCAGACACGATCCGGTCGCGCAACAGATCATGGCTCAGCACGTCGTCCTGACCGAGCAGGGGATTCGTCTTTATCCGGTCAAGCTCCGCTACGCATGGCCGACCGAGCTCGACCTCATGGCCCGGCTGGCCGGACTGCGACTCAAGCACCGGTGGGGGAACTGGCGAAAGGGCGCGTTTTCAGCAAACAGCACCATGCATATCTCGATCTACGGGCACGCACAACAGGACTGAGAGCATGCTTACAGCCAGAGAGGCAACCCTATACGGTAGCAGCAGATGAGGATGGAACTGGAGTTCACACCGACGAACAACCGGCACAGGGGGTTGATAGCTTCCATGCTGAGGCGAAGCTATGCCGACGTTCTGATAGCCGATCCGGAACACTGGATGCCCGAGGTGAGAAAGTGGGAGGAGTTTGACAACGAGGTGTTTGAGCACCCCGACACAGTCGGCGCGTGTGTGTTTCTAAGTTGGGCAGGCGACCGACTCGCAGGTTTCGCGTCGTACGATCCGCGGCAACGGCCGGACGTGGGCATCGTGGGACATAACTGTATTCTGTCGGAGTTCCGCGGAAACGGTTTCGGAAAACTGCAGATACAGGAGATCGTCAGTCGGTTTCGAACCATGGGTATCGTGCTGGCCCGGGCCTCAACTGGCGAGAGCCTCTTTTTCGCCGCCGCCCGGCGTATGTACAGCGCCTGTGGATTTCGCGAGGTTGGCCGAAGTCCGTGGCATGGCGATCCGTCTCAGAACATGATCGAGTACGAGCTGCAACTGGATAGTAGGAGAGTATAGGCAATGCGGTTCATGATCGGGCGTGGCCGCTGCCTCCCAACAGCATTATTGAACATTGAGACGAAGGAAGTGACTCTACCAGGAGGTGTCGGATGACCATAAGATTGATACGTAATGGTACGCTCATCGATGGCACGGGAAGCCCACCCGTGCCCGATGCCGGCGTGCTCATAAGCGAGAACCATATTCAGGCAGTCGGCAGGGCAGACGGTCTTCGCCTACCTGATCTGCCGATAACCGAGATCGACGCCTGCGGCGGCTATATACTGCCCGGCCTCATCGACACCCACGTTCACCTGACGATCGAGGGTATCAGCATCGCGCGGGACATGGCGACCCCGTTTTCACTGAGGTTCTACAAGTCGGTGGAGTATATGCGCAGGACAGTGGAGGCGGGGATCACCAGCATCCGCGACGCGGGCGGTGCCGACGCAGGGACGAAGCAGGCGGTTGACGGGGGAGTGGTGCTGGGGCCACGCATGCAGATAAGCATCACGCCGCTCACCATTACAGGAGGACACGGCGACTTCTGGATGCGCTCAGGCAACGAGTTCCACGTGTTTCCGTCTCACCCGGGCCTGCCCGACGGTCGTTGTGATGGTACGGAGGGAGTGCTCGTGAAGGTGCGCGAGGTGCTCCGCGCAGGAGCTGAGGTCATCAAGATCTGCGCAACGGGTGGAGTCATGAGCCCGACCGATCATCCCGACTTCACGCAGTTCACACCCGAGGAGCTAGCCGTGATCGTGCGCGAGGCTGCCTACAGGGGAGGCATCAAGGTCATGGCCCATGCCCAGGGTACCGAGGGGATCAAGAACGCCGTTCGTGCCGGCATCCACTCTATCGAGCACGGGATCTACCTGGATGACGAGGCGATCGAACTCATGCTTGAGCACGGCACGTATCTGGTGCCCACCATGATCGCACCGATCGCAGTCCTGGAGGCCGGAGAGGAGGGGGGAATGGCCGAGCACGCCGTTCGCAAGGCGCGCCAGGTCGTAGAGGCGCAGGCCGAGAGCTTCCGGCGGGCGCACAGCGCAGGTGTGAAGATAGCGATGGGCACCGATGCCGGCGTTTTACCGCATGGCACAAACCTCCGCGAACTGGCCTTAATGGTCGATGCGGGAATGACGCCGATGGAGACCATCGTCGCTACAACCAGGACCGCAGCAGAGTGCCTGGGCTGGCAGGACAGACTCGGTACTCTTGAGGTCGGGAAGCTGGCCGACGTTATCATCACAAGAACAGACCCCTTGCAGGACATACTCTCCCTCCAGAATCCAGACAACATCCCTGTCGTGATCAAAGACGGCCGGATCGTCAAAGACCGTCGGAATCGGCCTGACTGAGCAAGCAGCCATGAGTGTGGACAACGCCCTCGCTGGCTCTGCGTCGCTTCGTGAATGGCCGACGCTTACGTCATAAGCAGGAGAACCCGTCGTCCCTCACACTCCACTGTTACCCGGATGGGAGCGTCATTGACGTTTCGCACAGTGACCTTATACACTGGTATGCACACGGCGAGTAGAAGGAGTGGAAACTGCACCAGGATCATGAGTCAGAATAGGATGTACCGCCCTAAGTGGGTCATGAACCACTATGACCGCTATGGCGACCGGGAATGGGAGAGGTTCTCCCGCAGCCCTGCGGATATGGTCAGTCTGTTCATCCATAGTCACTACCTGCAGCAGTTCGTGGAACCACAATCGCGAGTGCTGGACGCGGGCGCCGGTCCGGGAAGATTCACACAAGTCTTAGCGGAGATGGGATGCCGGGTGGTAGTCTCCGATATCTCGCCGGTGCAGCTGGACCTTAATCGCAAGCACGCAGACGACCTAGGCTTCAATGAAGCCGTGGAAGACCGGCTCCAGCTCGACATATGTGACATGAGTTGCATCGACTCCGACTCGTTTGATGCGGTAGTGTGCTATGGCGGGCCGCTGAGCTACGTCTTCGATCGGGCACCTGCTGCGCTGGATGAATGTGTACGAGTCTGCAAGAAAGGGGGACATGTACTGGTTAGTGTGATGTCGCTCTGGGGTGCAGTTCACAGGTACCTCCGCGGAGTTCTGGAAGTGCCCCCCGAGAGCAATCGGAGGATCACAGACACTGGAGACCTGACTTCGGGGAACTGGGCTGAAGCCGGCCATCAGTGTCACATGTTCCGGTCAGGCGAACTGCGTCAACTCGCTGACCATGCGGGCCTGGCAGTGGTTACACTGTCTGCTTCGAACTGCCTCTCGACGGTGTGGGATGATCGCCTGAGAGAGGCAGCAGAAGACCCCGCGAAGTGGCAAGAGCTTCTCAGAATGGAACTGGAGGCGTGCAGCGAGGAAGGATGCCTGGACGTTGGGACACACATCATCCTGATAGGAAGGAAAAACTGAGGTTCTCTGACGAAGCCATAGAGCTCGCTGGCGCCTGGCTTCCGGCGGGCAAAGGCAGAGCACGCGGTCCGCAGAGCCCCAGGTCGTCGAATCAGTCGTGAAGGCAGCCCCAGGTGCAGACGGAGCGCTGTGATCAGCACAGAATGACCTTCCATCTCGGAGATCCATATGAGTGAAGAGGTAACGGCAGAGCGCCATATGAGGCACACGCTAAGCCTCGCCGCCGAGGCGCTTGAACTCGGTGAGCTCCCCATCGCCGCCATCGTCGTGCTCGATGACCGGATCATCGGCAGTGCCACCACTGCTGAACGGCGGGAACAACGTCTCCTTGTGCATGCTGAGCTGGCGGCCCTGGAACAGGCCGACCGGCTGGGACTCTCGCTTGCCGAACGACGTAATGCAAGGCTCTTCACCAATCTCGAGCCGTGTCTGATGTGCCTGG
>JBLRXG010000129.1:0-3720 GCA_047920855.1 Dehalococcoidia bacterium
CCGCCTGCGCCGCTGTCATGCCCCGGGCTTTCAGTTCCTCGAGGGCGGTCTCTATGAGTTGCCTCTCGACTCCCCGGCCGCGAAACCCAGGGCTGACGCCGAAACGTATGAAGCCCTGCCCGTCGGTCCGCGCGCTGTCGACAGCGGCATGGACCATGCCGACCGGCCGGCCCTCGAGTTCGGCGATGAACCTGCCGTCGAAGTCGAAGCCCGGGCGCTCCTGCTCAAGGAGGAACTCGTCGACCGTTATCGCCCGCCAGAACTCATCGTCCTTGCTGACTGCGTTGAGGACGTCAACCCATACGGGCTCATCTGTGCCCCTCACAAACCGTCTAATATGCAACATGATCACCTGTCTCAAGTATCTCCTCGCCCGGTAGCATCCTCTCTCCTCCGGGCCTCCGACGGCACGTGCGGAGGTGAGGACTGAGCATGGATGGATGCTCGCACCGCAGAGGTGGCCTGCGGTTGCCGGCGGCGTGGATTCTAGCAGAGGCGCTGGATTCTGTCCACCTGATTGTCACTGTGAGCAGACCGGGATGGAGTCAGGTCTGGAACTCTCCCCTTCGCTTGACCAGGAATATTAGTGCCAGAATGCCCGGAATGCCGCATATGCCCCATAACGGGGATGACGATCGAAGCCGATCCGTCAGAGTCGGTTCGTCACCGGGAATCGTGGGAGCCTGGATGATCAGGGCAGTAAACACTATGGCGACGATCACCAGGCAGATGGCTCCTGCCAGAGACCACCAGAGGAACTTCCTCCTGATCGCACTGATGCCGCCTCCCGCGATGCCGGCCCCGATGAGGAGAACCAATACAGCCAATGCCGTGAATGGGTTGAAGGGAACCGTTGACCGGAGTAGCGACGAGAGAAAGAGCAGACTACCAGCGGCGACGGTGGCACCCAGCGCCAGTAAGATGATGCCTGCGGTTACTCTCATGGTGTGCTCCTGCCGCTCACCCGTGCGATGAGCATACCATATGATAATCCGTGGGGGATGTCAATCTACTACTTGCGCTCGGCGACAGGCGCGCGATGGTCTCGGTGTGAGGCGCAACTCGTGGCTTCGGATCGGCATCAAGAAGGCGAGGCGGCATCAGCGGGTGGTGATGGATCGTGGCTAAGGTTCCCCGATAACACTCTGTGGCAAAGCAAGCCATCTAACAAGAGACTTGGCAAGAACATCCGGGCTGCTTCCACTACTGAAAAAGAGGGAAGGACCCGTATGACCGTCTACTTCAATCATCCTACGACCTACCATGAGGGGATTGTAGTGAGCGGGGTTTCTGGCCTCGCCGGTCTTCTCATCTACAGCCATGATGTACACCCCTGACCTATCCAGGGCCTCGAAGAATACAGAGGTAATCCCGCCGGCCATCACCATGCTGGTGCCTCGGGACGAGGTAAGGCTGAGGAAGCCGTGAAGCTCCGGATCAAGTGCTCTTTCTTCAAACCACTCGCCACCGAACACGGCGACAACGTCAGGACTGAGGTCCGTAGCGTCAGGGATGTCGGCTAAGCGGACGACCCGGCCTCCGGCCGCCTCCAGGCGATCAACTAACTGAGTCGCTAGATCACCACCGCCCACGTGGAGTATTGTCAGACTGCCGAGATCGATGCCGAGATCGACATCTGCCAGATTTGCTCCCGACTCGGGCTGTGAAGGTGGTCTGCTGAGAGCCACGAGCGCGAGAGCCAGAACAAGGAAGACGATCACCAAGTATATGACCCGACGGGATACGGCCCTTCTGTGCAGCTCCACAGCACACCCCTCATGATCAGGATAGCATCGCAGAGATGGTTCGTCAAGCGGGCCTTAGTAAGTGAGTGATGTATCCCGGCGGCTGGGCCGGGTCGGCACAAGCGATCTGAGGGACAGGGGATACGACGGCAGTCGCGATTACGGTTACAGGCTTCTCTGGTAGATGAGGTCTTTCTTCTTGACTTTGAATCCGACCTTCTCGTACAGCCCCATGGCCCTGGTCGGGTTGTAGTCGTCCACGCCGAGGATCGCCCCGGTCATACCCTTCTTCCTGATCTCTTCGAGGGCATGCAGCATGAGACTGGTTCCCACTCCTGTTCCTCTGTATGGCTTGAGGACACCGATGACCGCCACTTCGCCGATCTTCGCGTTCCTCTGGAGGTTGTACTCCTCGTCGACTCCGACAACGACGTAGCCAACAGGCTCTCCGTTCAGGCTGGCGAAGAAGAATCCACGCTGTCTGAGAACGGGGTTGTTCAGCAAGTGGTAACGTGTCTCCTCCAGTGTATTGGGACGGTAGTTGAAATGCTCCTTGAAGGCTTCGTTGTCGAGCCGGTCGAACAGTTTTATGTCATCCTCAGAATCCAGCCGGACGGGCCTGATAGTCGCCTCTCTGTTCTCCCCGATGCCCCGCCGCATATCGGCCAGTTCCATACCCATAAGGCTGAACACCCGAACGCGTTCGAAGCCGAACTCCTCGAATAGACGTGTGTTGTCTACCCTGGATGACTCGGTCCAGGCCTGTGCTGTGGTCATGCCGCGGGCTTTCAGTTCCTGCAGCACCGTCTTCATCAGCAGTTGCTCAACTCCCTGCCCGCGAAGCTCAGGGACGGCCCCGAAACGAATGTAGCCCTGACCATCGTTTCGGAACCGATCGACATAGGCATGGACAATGCCGGCCGGTCGGCCATCAAGCTCGGCGATGAACCTCCCTTCGAAGTCGAAGCCCGGCCTCTCCTGTTCAAGAAGGAACTCATCGAGGGTGATCGCCCGCCAGTATTCGTCATCTCTGTGGTATGCGTTGAGCACATCAAGCCATACGGGCTCGTCGGTGCCCTGCACGAATCGTCTTATCTTCAGCATGATATCCTATCTCCGATATCTCATTGTCCGGCAGCATTCTGCCATCTTCAGTCCCTCGACCGCACGTTTGTAGGTCAGGTACTGAGCATGGATGAACGCTACATGCCGCAGAGGTGGTCTGCGGTTGCCGGCGGCGTGGATTCTAGCAGAGGCGGCGGATTCTGTCCAACCAGATGAGTTCCCGAGTACGAGCCAACTCCGTGTGTGCTTCCGGGGGTGTAGTGTCACGGCTTCTGAACTGTGGTACTGTAAGCAGCTACCCTGTACCCGATCTCGGTCTTACGGTTTCGGGAGGCTGCTTCGTCACCGAAGTAGAAGGAGAGGAGCCGGTTGGCCTCTTCCAGGGAGTCGAACCTGAACGAGGTGTGGATGAGTGCCTGCTCGAAGCCGCGATACCGCCACCAGTCGGGGTCGCTGGTCGTGCTCCTGGTGGACAGAGAGGAGAACTCGTCGCCTCCGGCGTTGTCAACGATGATTATCTTCCCGCCGCCCTTCACCACCCGCTTAAGCTCCTCCAGCCCCTGGTCGGTGCCGGGCACTCCGGCCATGAAGAAGGCCCAGGTGGCGTATGCCGCATGGAACGTGTTGCTGCCGAAGGGGAGGTCCTGAGCCAATCCTCTGACCCATGGCAACGGGATCTCCGGGACTATCATGCCAGGCTCCGGCTCAAGGGCGACGACCTGTCGGGCAGGCGAACACAGGCGGACGGCCGTGAATCCGCTGCCGGCGCCGACGTCGAGGGCGAAACCGGCGGGCGGCAGATGGGTAAGCCACGCGCTATGCACGGCTTCGAATCGCAACCGCTGATATTGCTCGAAGAAGCGCTGCGCGTGGCGGGTGTAGGGGTCTTGCATCGGGCTGTGCGTGTCAT
>JBLRXG010000130.1:0-3690 GCA_047920855.1 Dehalococcoidia bacterium
GAGTGGTCAGTCATACTCGTGTCGAGAACGCACACATAACCGGCCATGCAGGTGTTGGAGGAATCGTGGGGTTCAACGAGGGCACTGTAAGCAACTGCTGTTGGGTCGGTACCGTGAACGGCGATGAATATGTCGGCGGGCTCGTGGGATACAACGAAGGCACGGTGGGCTATTCCTGTTCATCTGTGACGGTGATCGGCCGCAGGTCGGTTGGCGGTCTGGTGGGGGGTAACTTCGACGGCGCTATTAATGCCTCATACTCCAGCGGTAACGTAACATGCCACGATACGGAGGCTGGGGGCCTGGTCGGACGCAACACGGGAACAATCCGCGACTGCTACACCACAGGTAGTGTTGTCGGCGACGAGTACGTTGGCGGTCTGGTGGGACTCAACACCCGCGCCATCCATAACTGCTATTCCACAGGTAGAGTGACCGGCAAATCGCAGATTGGCGGTCTGGTGGGATTCAACTCTTATCTGAGCACCGTGCACAACTCTTTCTGGGACGCGGAGACGAGCATGCGAGACTACTCGGATGGAGGGACGGCCAGGACCACACTGGCGATGCAGAACATCGCTACCTACGCGGACACGGCGACAGAGGGCCTTCAAGAGCCGTGGGAAATCTCCGCCGTAGCTCCCGGCGAAACCGATGAGACGCGTATCTGGAATATAGTGGACGGGGTAACCTACCCCTTCTTCAGTTGGCAGGAATAGTGCTGCAAGCCATGAAGCCCTGAATGCGCCGCAATAGAGGGCGAAGAGGTCGATTGATCCAGGATCCCGGCAGAACACAGCAGTGATTTGACCCTGCATCCAGCCAGTCAATATAATCGGTAGCGATGAAGGTAGCCTTCTACACGCTGGGCTGCAAGCTAAATCAGGCCGAGACCGAGTCGCTGGTCAACGACTTCCGCTTGGATGGCTTCCATATCGTCTCACCCGACGCCCTGGCCGACATCTACATCGCCAACACCTGCACAATAACACACATAGCAGACCGCAAGTCCCGTCACTGGTTGAGGGTTGCCAGACGTAAGAACCCCCAGGCCCTGGTGATAGCGACCGGCTGCTATGCCCAGAGAAGTCGCCAGGAACTGGCTCGGCTTGCCGATCTAGTAGCCGGCAACGATGACAAGGAAAACCTGGTCGACCTCACCCGGGCATTCTTAACTGAAGCGCAAGGGCTCGCTGAGGATGACACACAGCGGCCTCAACCATCTTATGCCGGCACCAGGGTTCGCAGCCTGATCAGGATTCAGGATGGCTGCCATTCTTCCTGCACGTATTGCATCGTGCCACACGTGAGGCCTCAAGAATTCTCGTTGCCTCCTCACCGAATCGTGGGGGAGATCCAGGACCGGGTGGCCCGGGGCTACAGGGAGGTCGTGCTCACCGGAACGAAAATCGGCAGCTATTGGAGCAAGGGCACTGACCTCAGAGGCCTTGTGCAACACGTCCTGCGCAGTATTCCCATCGAGAGGCTGCGTATCTCATCCTTGCAGCCGTCAGACATATATCCCGACTTTCTCACGCTGTGGGAGGATGAACGTCTTTGCCAGCATTTCCACCTGGCTCTGCAGAGCGGAAGCAGCACCGTGTTGAGAAGGATGGGGAGGGGCTATTCACCGGACGACTATCGCCGGGCCCTAGACCTCATAAGGGACAGGATGCCAGAGTCATCCATCACCACGGACATCATCGTCGGGTTCCCCGGTGAGAGCGATGAGGAGTTCGAGCAGAGCTATTCGTTCTGCCGGGAGTCGCGCTTTGCCAACATCCACCTCTTCCCCTTCTCGGCACGCCCTGGCACGGCGGCAGCCGATATGCCTGAGCGGGTCGAGGTCAGCGTCAGACGGGAACGTAATCGGCGTATGCTGGAACTGTCCCGAGAAGCTCGATTGCGCTATTATGAGCGCTTCCTGGGCCGTACCATGCAGGTACTGTGGGAGAAGGAGACAGACCCGGGCAGAGGCATATACTCAGGGCTGACAGCGAACTACCTCCGGGTTTTTGCCGGTAGTGATCGATCACTGAGCAACGAACTAACGCCTGCCAGGTTGCTGGAAGCTCGCGCCGAAGGCATGCAGGCAGAGGTCATGAATGTGCCAGCACTCCGATAGGCTGAGTACCTGACTTACGTACCGGTTGGCACCCGAAGATGATCTCAGCCTACCCTCGTAGAGCCTTCTTGCCCACAACCGCATGCTCAAGGTGCCACTTCTGGATGGCCTCCACGACCTCCTCGGGAGTCTCGCACACTCTTAACAGATCAAAGTCGCCTTCAGAAATGAACCCACTGGTCAGTACGGGGCTTCGCAGCCAATCGAGAAATCCCTTCCAGAACTCGCTGCCGAACAGTATCACGGGGAACGGCTTGATCTTGAAGGTCTGCATCAATGTCAGCACCTCCGTGAGTTCATCAAGCGTACCCAGGCCGCCGGGCATGATGACGAACGCCGTGGCATATTTCACAAGCATGACCTTACGTGTGAAGAAGTGGTCGAACGTTATAGACTTTGTAGCATAGACGTTGGCAGCCTGCTCCTCGGGCAGGAATATGTTAAGCCCAACCGACGTAACCCCCGCCCTGCGTGCCCCCTTGTTCGCGGCCTCCATGACGCCGGGGCCGCCGCCGGTTACGATCGAAAACCCCGCGTGCCCCAGTTGATACGCGATTTCCTCCGTCTGCGAATAGAGTTCTTCGGTTGGCTTCAGCCTGGCCGAACCGTAGATGGTTACCGCCGGCTCAATGCCGGAGAGCTTGTCGAATCCCTTGACGAACTCACCCAATATCCGGAACATGCGCCAGGATTCTTCCTTCGCCAGTTCATTGATCTCGTATTCGTATGCCATATATCCTCCCTTCAGAGTCTACTCCCGGACTCACTGCACCCGGGCAACTCCATGCGGCAGAATAGTATACTCTGCGCACCAACTACGCAAGAACTCGCAGCTCTTCTACGTCCGCCCGGGCGATTGACCTGTCGAGGACCAGCTGTGAAAACTTCGACCAAGACTTGCATGCCTATGCGCTGCACCGCTCCCACATGATGGATGGTATCTCAGGAAAGGCTGGCCTTACGCACCCAATAGGCCGACGCATCCTCCAGAGGGCGCCACAGAGGCTTTGCTGCGCCCGCATCCACGGGAAAACTGCCTGCGCCCAGGTGCTCCAGCAAGCGACGGGCATCGGCTGCGGTCGTACCTGAGGAAGGATCGCCTGCCACCGCTTCAATGCCGGAGATCCCCACCTGAGGCGATGTCAGCCCCAGCATCAAGGCAGAAGCATCGTTTATGGCTGGGTTCGTGTCCCAAGAATTCCCGTCCATCGATCTCCTGGAGACGCAGTATCATGAATCGTCGAACAAGACGACCAGATGACAATCACGTGACTGACGGCAAGAGCCTCTGCTCTCAGGCCGAAACCGGCGGGCGCCTGTCGGCCCAGGGCGAGGCTTGCTCCGGCCGGACAGCTACCGGAGTGGTGTCAGGCCTCACCCGTGCAAGGCTGCATCCCCTGAACCACGGCACATTCGAAATGCGCTGCCTAGTATTCCGGCGCAAGTACAGGTGCTGCTAGAGAACATACGTCGGTCTGCGATGTATTGACCGTGTCAACTCATACAATAATGTTACCGAACAGGGGTTGTTCACTCATTTAGAAATGTTACCGGGATAGTGCCGC
>JBLRXG010000131.1:0-3656 GCA_047920855.1 Dehalococcoidia bacterium
CTATGCCTGGCTGCCCGATGCAGCCAAGGCCATCCTGATAGTCTGTATGTGGTTGGGCAGGCTGGAGATCTTCGCAGTCTTGATGGTGCTCTCCCCACGATTCTGGAGAGGCTAGACTGGCCCGATCACAGCCTCGCTCTCAGCTTGCGATATGTGGCGGTCAAGGCTTCCGGCAGGACCTTGGTGTCGCAGGCTACCGGCATGAAATTGGTGTCACCTCCCCACCTCGGCACTATATGAGTATGCAGGTGATCCGCTACCCCTGCTCCGGCCACCTTGCCCAGGTTCAGACCGATGTTGAAGCCGGCTGGCTCCATCACCTCTCGGAGAAGAGACAGTGACTTCCTGATGATCTCGAAGTGCTCCCTTGCCTCTTCATCAGTGAAGACCTGCAGGTCTGAGCTATGTCGATAGGGCACAACCATGACATGCCCCGGGTTATAGGGAAAGGCGTTCATAATCACGAAGTTATGGCTGCCCCGATACAGGATGAGATTCGTCTCATCCTGATCCTCGGCAGGCTTCTGGCACAGGAAGCAGCCGCTATCAGGAGCCCGCTTGAGATACTCTATCCGCCATGGCGCCCACAGGTGTTCCATCAGGTCTATATGGTATGCTGAACCACACTCGAATGCAATAGACGTGAAGATTCAGCGCACAACACAGCCATCGTTGATTTGACTGGGCGATCTGGCTCAGACTAGAATACCTCGAGTCGTATGCTCGAAGTTCTAACCCAGAAGCTAACCGGCGTGTTTGACAAGCTCGGCCGCAAAGGCAAGCTTAGCGAAGGCGATATCGATGATGCTCTACGCCAGGTTCGTATGGCGCTTCTGGAAGCAGACGTCAACTTCCGGGTAGTTAAGGAATTCCTGTCCAGGGTGCGGGAGCGCGCCATCGGCGCAGAGGTGCTGCGCAGCCTCACGCCGGCCCAGCAGATCGTCAAGATCGTGAATGAGGAACTGATCGCGATCCTGGGCGGCGAGCCCGGACGCCTGGCTTCGGTTGCCGATGCGCCGGCGGTCGCCCTGCTCGTAGGACTGCAGGGCTCCGGCAAGACCACCACGGCTGTGAAGCTGGCAGTTCAGCTCAGAAGCGTGGGGCAGCGTCCCCTCCTGGTAGCTGCCGACACACGCCGTCCCGCCGCCATCGAACAGATCAAACTGCTCGGGGAACAGAGCAACATCCCTGTACACTTCGAGGATCCACACATATCGCCCCCGATCATCTGCCAGCACGCCCTGAAGCAAGCCCGGGAAACCGGGGCGACCTGGGTGATTGTGGATACCCAGGGGCGACTGCACATCGACGAAGCCATGATGAAAGAGCTTTCGGAGGTGAAGTCCAGGCTGCGACCTGCGGAGGTATTGCTCACAGTGGATGCCATGATCGGCCAGGACGCAGTAAGAGTGGCCCAGGAGTTCCACGACCGTATAGGGCTTACCGGCCTCATCCTGACCAAGATGGACGGCGATGCCCGGGGCGGAGCAGCGCTTTCCATCAGGTCCGTTACCGGAGTGCAGATCAAATACCTGGGCACCGGCGAGAAGATGGACGCCCTGGAGCCATTCCACCCCGACCGCCTGGCATCCCGCATCCTGGGCATGGGCGACATGCTCACCTTCATCGAACGGGCTGAGACGGCCTTTGACCAGCAACAGGCCAAGAAGCTGGAAGAGAAGATGCGCGCTGGCGGCTTTGACCTTGAGGACCTGCTGGGCCAGATGCGCCAGATCCACAAGATGGGCTCCCTGGGCCGGCTTGTTGAGATGATACCCGGCTTCTCCAAGGTGTCCTCGCACCTGTCGGATGTTGACGGAGAGAAGCAGATGAAGAAGATAGAGGCGATCATCCTGTCTATGACCTACGAGGAAAGGCGAAATCCGGCTATAATTGACGGAAAGAGACGCAGCCGTATCGCGCGAGGGAGCGGCACCACTTCACGAGACGTGAATCAGCTTCTGAACCAGTTTCGGGAAATGCAGAAAATCACCAGGTCGATGACACGGGGCAAGATGCCCAAGAACATGGGTGCCATGCTCAATATGCCCTTGAAGTGAGGCTAGTCCAGGTATCCTTTGAGCTTTCGACTGCGGGTGGGATGACGCAGCTTGCGTAGAGCCTTCCCTTCGATCTGCCGTATTCGTTCCCGCGTCACGTTGAACTCCCTTCCCACTTCCTCGAGAGTCCGCGTGTGCCCGTCCTTGAGACCGAACCTCAACTGCAGCACCTTCTTCTCCCGCTCAGTCAGTTCGTTGAGCACCTTGTCTATCTGCTCCTTGAGCAACTGCCGCGATGTCGCCTCAGTGGGCGCCAGACTGGCCTGATCTTCCACGAAATCGCCCAGCCGGCTATCGGCATCCTCGCCGATCGGCGTGTCCAGAGATATCGGCTCGCGGAAGAACAGGGCCATGACACCTTCCACCTTCTCCGGGGGCATGTTCAGCCGGCCACCGATCTCCTCATATGTCGGTTCGCGACCGAGTTCCTGGATGAGCTGCCGTGTTGCTCGTAGCAGCTTGTTAATCGTCTCTACCATGTGTACAGGAATGCGAATGGTACGGGACTGGTCGGCTATGGACCTGCTGATGCCCTGCCTTATCCACCAGGTGGCATAAGTGCTGAATTTGTAGCCCTTTCTGTACTGGAACTTGTCTACCGCCCGTATCAGACCGATGTTCCCCTCCTGGATAAGCTCAAGCAGTGACATCCCATGGCCAATATACTTCTTGGCTATGCTGACCACCAGTCGCAGATTCGCCTCGGTAAGATGCCTCTCCGATGCTTTCGCCTCGCTCTTCAGCCGTTCGAAGTAGGCTCTGAAGTCACTGCTGTGCAATTCGAGCCGAGAATGAAAAGCTCCGTCGCTCACAAGGGTCTTCAGTTGCTGCCAGGAAGTATCGTCCCTGGCCAGAATATCCAGCAACTGCGGGGGCACGAGCTGACTCACTATGGAGAGGTTGACCACAGCTTCCTCCGCAGTAGATGTTCCTTTGTCTATCTCTTTTGCTATGGCTGCAATCAGCGACGCGTCTATAACATCGTCTACGGCAGAGCGGATCTGTGGGTCGCTGATCATCTCTGCCACCTTGCCCGACGTTCCGATTCCCGTATGCTCCCCGACAATCTGCAGAACAGGATATGCCCTGACCAGATGATGGAGCACCTGAACCGCCATCTCAACCGGTGAAGGATATCTCTTGTATTTCCTGAAATGGCTCTCTTCGATCCCTTCCAGATACCTGCCCATCTCAATTTTCTGGCACAGCACCTTCTCCTCATGTACATTGAGAAGAGGCACCCTACCGATCTCCTGAAGATACATGCGGGCGGAGTCATCCGTCACCTCGAATTCGCCCAGAGGTGGAGCAGGTTTCTCCTCCTCGGTGTCTTCCGCGAAGAGGTCATCGATCCCTTCTTTTTCTTCAGTTTCCCCGGTCAGGGCGCCGCTTTCGTCAGATTCAGATTCGGCTTCATCACCGAGTAAGCTCTCAGCCAGAGCCTCGTCGCCGTCCGGGTTTACGTTCTCTCTCTTTGATGTATCCACTTCTTTCTCCCCTTTTTTACAAAGAGTTCCTGGAGTTGTTGCCCCGAGCCGATTCCCTGCTCATTCAGTTTGGCCAACTCCGATTCCACACCTCCCTTTTCCCTCTCCG
>JBLRXG010000132.1:0-3636 GCA_047920855.1 Dehalococcoidia bacterium
TCCAGGT
Organism: Dehalococcoidia bacterium; assembly: GCA_047920855.1. GTDB lineage: Bacteria > Chloroflexota > Dehalococcoidia > GIF9 > AB-539-J10 > RBG-13-51-36. The sequence goes on from JBLRXG010000132.1 coordinate 8, forward strand.
CATTGTCCAGGGCAGCTATGCTGCCTGCAACATGCGTGCCGTGCCCGTGTAAGTCCTCGTAGTTACCATCCTCTCGAAGCCGACTCTGCGGTGGCCCCGTAGTGACGGTATAGAACCTCCGCCCACCAACCACATTGAGGTCTGGATGACTGGTGCTTATGCCGGTATCAAGCACCGCCACACCGATACTCAACCCTTCTGAAGCCGACCATGTGGGAAACGGATAGCTCTCATCGCCGAACACCCTGTCGATTCCCCACGGCACCGTCTGCCCGTGAGCGTGGAGCAGACCATCTGCCTCCACATACCTGACACCGGGACGTTGTGCAAGAGCGCCGGCAGCTCGAGGACTCATCCGGGCGGCAACAGCATTCACAATGCCGAACTCCCAGTAGATCTCGCCGCCAAGTCCCCTCACCAGAGCCTGCTCGGCAGCACCGGGTGGCCCGTAAAAACCGATAAGAAAGTCCGCCTTCTCCGCCGGCGCGGCCGCCAGGCCCGTCGATCCGAGCAGACCGGCAATAAGCGCCAGTGCCAGCCCGACCGTAAACAGTGTCTTAATCCTCATGCTTAACCTCCTGTTCTCTATACTCCAGTCTACCTGAAATCGCACTCATCATCTCTGTGCGGTCGCACCTCCTACCGTTGGATTCCCCAGCGAGCCCCGATTCATCGTCCGATACAATCATTATACACTGCCAACACGACCTGTCAAACCTTCCTGCCGATCGTCTCGATACCAGCAGGTCAAGCTATCAGCCGGTCACCGATGGGTCTGAATCGCGCCTGGAAAAACCTGAGCCGCTCCGTCTCGTAGATCATCTTGAGTCCGCGGATTCTGTCGCGCATCCCGTAGACCTTGATGATCGCCTGTGCCACGAAATCCATGTCGGTATGCGTGTAGCCGCGGCGGGGTATGGCCAGTCTGACCAGTTCCAGCTTCGGCTTCCTCTCCTCGCCTGTCACCGGGTCTCTGCCCGAGGAGACTACACCCCTCTCCATCCCCCTCACACCGGACTCCAAGTACAGCGCAGCGCTCAGTGCCTGAGACGGATACTGCTCCTGCGGAATATGGGGTAGGAATCTCCTGGCATCAAGGAATACCGCATGGCCGCCAACCGGCACGACAATAGGAACTCCCGCCTCCAGGAGAAGATGTCCAAGGTATTCCACCTGATTAACCCTGGCGGCAACATGCCTGTCCTGCACCATCTCATACAACCCCCGCGCCATCGCCTCCATATCGCGGCCGGACATGCCCCCATAGGTATGAAGGCCTTCGTACACAACAACCATGGCTTTGGCTTCAAGGAACAGATCCTTGTCATTGCAGGCCAGAAATCCGCCGATATTCACCAGCGCATCCTTCTTCCCGGATACTGTTACACCATCGGTGTATGAACAGATCTCCCTCACGATTTCTCTCACCGACCTGGCCTGATAGCCGGTCTCCCTCCGCTGGATGAAGTGCGCGTTTTCTACCAGTCTGGTACCATCGAGCATCAACGGTATCCCGTATCCATTACAGACCTCTCTCAATTCCGCAAGGTTTTCCATGGCGAAGGGTTGACCACCCGCCATGTTGACATTCGCCTCCAGCGACATATAGGGAATCTTCTCAGCACCCACTTCCTGCACCAGTGATCCCAGCTTCTTCAGGTCAACATTGCCCTTGAACGGATGCAACGACTCCGGGTCGTGAGCCTCGTCTATGCTGACATCAACCCAGGTCGCTCCAGCCAGTTCCTGATGCACCCTGCGGGTGGTGAAGTACATATTGTTGGGAATGAAGCTGCCCGGCCTGATCAGGAGCTGCGACATTATGTGTTCCGCTGCCCTCCCCTGGTGGGTGGGAACGAGATACCTGTAACCGTATATGTCCCGCACGGCCTTCTCCAGGTTGTAGAAATTCCTGCTTCCGGCATAGGCCTCATCCCCCAGCATCATCCCCGCCCACTGATTGTCGGACATGGCATTGGTCCCGCTATCCGTCAGGAAGTCAATATAGACCTCGTCTTCCTTGAGCAAGAATGTGTTGTAGCCGGCCTTCTTGATCGCCTCTGCTCTCTTGTCCCTGTTATCGGCAATCTCCATCTGCTGTCCGGACAGCAACTCAACGACCTTGATCCTGTACGGTGGGGTTATGATCTGAAATCTCTCGTGCTTCACGCTCTCGTTCATGGCCCCAATTTAACACACCCAGATATCGCCAACAACCCCCTGATATATCCCTTAGGACCCAAATACGGCACCACCAGCAAGCCCGGGCCGTCATCGCAAGTCAGCTGCCCCCTTCTCCAACGGCGCCGTATGTGCCGCAAACGATCGAACCCCGAAGAGCGCATCGGAGGTACACCAGATGATAGCAGTCGCAGGATATTTGAGAGGACAGGAAATGCGGCACCCGAATCGACAGAGCCGCATCGCACAGCGGATTAGGCGAGTGGCGTATACTCAATGCCCACCGCATCCGCCACTGCTCTATTAGTGAGTTTTCCCATGAAGGTGTTGACTCCCCTCTTCAGGGCGCTATCAGAGGCTGTCGCTCCCTCGTACCCCAGGTCTGCCAACTTGAGAGCGTAACGGATGGTGGCATTAGCCAGGGCGAACGCAGAGGTCCGGGCAACAGCGCTGGGCATATTGGCCAGGCAGCAGAAGGTCACACCGTCAATCACGTAGGTCGGACTATCGAAGGTGGTGGGAACCGCACCTTCAACACATCCACCCTGGTCGATCGAGACGTCCACGACGACAGAGCCCCTCCTCATCCGGGAGATCATGGGCCTGGTAACAAGTCGGGGCGCCTTCGCCCCCGGGATGAGCACCGCGCCTACAACGAGATCGGCATCGGCCACAGAATCCTCGATGTTGCTGCTATTCGACGTCAGGCAGACGATCCTGCCGTGCAGAATGTCGGAAAGGTATCTCAACCGATCGAGATTTACGTCTAGAATGGTCACGTTGGCGCCCATACCCAGAGCTATCTTCGCCGCATTCGTACCCACACTCCCCCCACCTATAATGGCAACATTGCCGGGCCCTGTGCCCGGAATCCCACCCAGCAGTACCCCGCTACCACCGTTCTGTTTCTCCAACCAGTGACACCCGATCTGAACCGACATCTTGCCGGCGATCTCACTCATGAGGGTTAACAGAGGCAGTGAGCCGTCCTCCAACTGCACCGTCTCATAGGCAATCCCTATCGCCTTCTGCTTCAGCAGTGCCCTGGTCAACTCCGGTGCGGGTGCTAGGTGCAGAAAGGTGAACAGTATCTGCCCTTTGCGCAGCAGATCATACTCCTGCGGAAGAGGCTCCTTCACCTTGACTATCATCTCTGCACTCCCGTACACTTCTGCAGCCGACCCGGCGATAACCGCCCCCGCGGCAAGATAGTCCTGATCGGATATCCCGCTGCCCTCGCCTGCAGATCCTTCGACAATAACCCTGTGGCCACCAGCCACGAGTGTGCGCACTCCTGCAGGAACCACCCCCACCCGGTATTCATGGTTCTTTATCTCCTTCGGAACGCCAACGATCATGTCTCCTCCTTTGTCTCCGCAGACCGCTCTGCTCCAGGATTACATTCTCTATCATGACCATTCGAGCCCGGAAGCCCGCTTAAGAACACT
>JBLRXG010000133.1:0-3633 GCA_047920855.1 Dehalococcoidia bacterium
GTCTCTTCACCGTATGCCGGAACCCATCCCGGAGATACCAGGTTCGTGTCGCTGCTTTCCCAACCTCTGCTGGTGTATACGTCATAGCTTCTGGCGGCAAGGTAGATGGCGAATGGCGCTCTGACTATGATGGCTGGCGTTTCCCTGAGGGCTATGCCGCTTCCGAGTGTCTGGATGCGTTCGAACGAATGTGCTCCATGTGTCCGTGCGGCGGGAACGCCCCCGAGCGTCCTGTACAACTCAAGTCCCGCGATCTGAACTGGTCTGGTCGCCGTGTCCCACGCCGCAGATATCGGGTCAACCGTGGTCGGCTTAACTGGGAGTAGGGCTGTCCCAAGTACGATCACTACCGCAAACCACAAGCCGTCCGGCGCGCGCAACTTAGACCTGCGCGGGAAGTACTGGATATCTCTGCGCTCCCAGTCATGAGTGCGCTGCAGTGCAGACAGGCGGGCTGCCAAGAGAAAGGCAGCGAACAGGTACACAAAGAGGTGTAGCTCGGACCTTTCAGGTAGCATGATGATGAGGCTTCCTACCACAGCAACTCCTCCGGGAACAACAGCACCCCACATGTTGTGCTTTCTGAATAGAGACCAGGAACTGATGAAACCTACTGCCCACGAGACCAGCAGAAGCAACAAGCTCAAGGGAAGTCCATCGTCGGTGGAGTGACCGCTGACAACGGCCTGCCACCATGCGGAAAGACGGGTTGCGATCTCTGCATGCCGGTCGAGAAGGGTTGCTCCCTCAGCTAGGCTGGTGAGCCAGTAGAAGCTCAGATAGAGACCTGCCAGAGCACCGGCCGTTACCAGCAGCCAGCCTCGGAACCGGAGCTTTGCCAGAACCAGCCCCAGTAGCGCGCTCCAGAGGGCGAGGCTGTATAGCCCCGGTGTCGGAACGGAGTACGCCATCCTTATTGACCACACTGCTGTGGTAACCGAGATCAGCAGAAGCAAGAAGGTACTCCAACCCTCTGCCGGGCCCCGCAGTATTCGCAGAAGAAGGTTCCTGATGTACCACGCGGCCCGCAGTACCAGGTGTCTCAGCCGTTCTAGTACCTGGTACGCTCTGTCTCTCGACAGTGAGATTTTCGAACTCACACTCTCACCTCGCTATGGTCGGGAATGTCTGCCAAAGAGACTTCGCTAGATGGCCCAAACTCGGAAACGTCAGCGGGAGTCATCGGCCACGACAGTGCACTCGAGATATCATCTCCTCTCCGTATTGTGTAGGTCAGTATACCTGCACTGATCAGCCTCATGCCTGCATCGTGGCAGGATTGCTCTCCCCCGAAGCTCATCGGATCGATAAGCACTGTCGCGATGCTCAGACCGCGGCTCATAAGGTCGCGGAGTTCCGACACCCATGCGGTGTCTGTCGATGATGTGACAACGAACAGCGAGGCGAGTCTTCCCAGTTTCTGCGCGTCTTTCACAAGCACTTCATCCAGCGGGGTCTCTCCCTCGGTCCTGGATAGAGCCAGAGTTTCGAGTACTCTTGACATCTGCGGGGTGCCGCCATGGGGAGGCAGCAGATACTCCCGATCGCCGTATGCTATCAGGCCGACAGAGCAATCCTCTGATAAGGCACGACTGGCTAGGGACGCGGCAATGGCTACTGCGTACTCATCACTTCTGTCCATGCCAGCGGTCTTGTGGACGACTCGTTGCAGGTCGAGTATGATCCACACGTCATTGGACTTTCCGGAGTCAAACTCCTTCGACATGAGTTGTCCGCACCTGGCGGTGGATGGCCAGTGTATTCGACTGAGACTGTCACCGTGGGTGTACTGGCGCGCCGTGCTTGCCTGGGCGCTGTGAGCCCTCAAGTGAAGGAGTGCACTCCTCTCTCCAGAGAGATCTGCCTCGGGGAGGCGAAAACCGGGCAGTTCAGCCACGCGTGGGTAGATGATCACGGTGACGGGAGTTGTACGTGTGATCTTCACCCGGAATAGACCCAGGGGATCACTGCTGCGTGCTACCAGGGGGCCGACTGTGTAGACACCCCTGGCGTAACACAAGACCTCGGTCTTCCACTGCTCCCATCCCCGGGCCGGGAGTTGAGTAGCCCCCTCACACACATGCCCCGGCATGTCACTGATCTGCGCGATCTCCACCCACCCGGTGCGCAGGCGCGAACGGTTATGGACCGTGATGGACCCGTTCAGAAAGCCACCCACCTGTGCAACTAGGTCTTGGTCCTCCACGCGCATGTCCAGACGCCGCAGGTTCAGCCAGGCCCAGGCATAGCACAAGGCGATGGCAACCATGAGGAAGTAGCTGAGATGGTATAGAACCACCTCACCGGTGGCAAGGGCAATGAGTAAGACGACGGCAAGGAGAACAAACATCCCTCTGCCCCGCGGAGTGGTCTGAGCGTGAAATCGCGATAGAGTGGTTCTTATCATCTACGTATGCTGGTGCAACCCTCCGGTTAGCCCTGTGAACACCGCACTCACTCCCATACATAGTATAACGTATGTGGTGGCCAAAGGTTGCATTGCTCAGGGTGGCTGACGAGTCTGCCGGTTTGTCTGGCTAAGGCCGATTGCGCTTTCCGGATGAGACGGACTGGAACTCGCACGTCATGTCGGGGTGCTTGTTCTGGTTAGAAACCCACTTGGGTCAAGGCACCTGTGCCTGCTCAGAGAAATCTCAAGCGTGTCAACCCCGCGCGGTTCACTTTGCTTTGATGAGATCCTCTTCGTGTGCCCCGGAGACATCGATCAGTCCGTGCCTTTCACAGGCCTCCAAGCACTTGTGACACTGAGTGCACTTTTCCTGGACGATCTGGACTATGCCCTTTTCCTTGTTCCACTCCATGGCCTCATGCTCGCAAGCCTTCAGGCACTTCCGGCAGCGGATACAGCCAGAATCGCACTTCTCTCTGCCCGGGATGTCGCGCAAGGGCTGGTAACTACACAGGAGGACGATCTTTGTTCCTGCGGGGACCAGTTCGATCAGGTTGTGTGGGCACTCAGCGACACAGAGCCCGCATCCGGAGCATCTGCTCTGGTCGACTGCTGCCACGTTCTTCTCAGGATCTATGTAGATCGCTCCCTGCGGACACACGGCAGCACAGTCACCAAGCCGCAGGCAGGCATAGGGGCACCTCTTGTATCCGCCGAGAATCTGGGCAGCTGCTTTGCATGTCATGGCACCACAGTAGTCACATATGCGTTCGGAGTTACCGGCGCAGTGAATGACGGCCTGTCTGCTCAACTCCGCCGCGTCCAGGGTCACGCCCAGAGCTTTCTCCAGCTGTGCTACCCTCTCCGGGTCGTTCAGCGTCATCGAGCACGGAGACTTGGTGACAAGGTCGGGCTGTTGTGACAGCGCCTGGGCATAGGCGAAACAGCCTGGTTGGCCGCAGGCACCGCAGTTTGCTCCCGGAAGAATCGCGTTTATCTCCTCTGTCTTCTCCAGTCCCTTGACCTTCTGGGGAACCTTGACGAATACAAGGTATATGATGAGACCGCAGGCCAGTGCTATGCCAATCAATGCGGGAATGTGAATCACGCTGTTACAAATCCTCCCGATCGGTATTGTACATCATACTATGCCCGAAAACCCGAAGAAAGCCAGACCCAGGATCGTTGCCGTAATCAGTGCTATAGGTGCTCCCTTCATAGAC
>JBLRXG010000134.1:0-3629 GCA_047920855.1 Dehalococcoidia bacterium
GGATGACAAGGACGACCGCCGTTGCGATGTGGTTGAAGAACGCACCCATGATGCTGGGGTGTGTCTCGAAGACAATCCGCTCATGCTTCTCCATCATGTCGGGACGGATCATGCGTGGCACCTCGTAGGTGGGAACGTCTTCGCGCTGCGGAGTCGGCATCACGGGTTCGCGTGTCGGTGCACTCGCGTCGGCATCGCGTTCCAGGCGAGCACCGCAATGCTTGCAGAATCTGCCGGACTCGTCGATTTCCTTGCCGCACTGTGGACAATACATGCTGCCGCTCTGATTATCCGGGGAACCGGACTGCCAGGATCACCGCATAAGTCTATTCGTGTCTCATAATCTGTGTCAAGGGAGCCCGCCTTCAGGACACCCCGCCGTGCCCCTGCGGTTAGAGAGGAAGGTGGGTCACGCTCACCGGCAGCTACGGCCCTCTTCTGAGATCCTCGATCTCCCGAAGTGTCAACTCGCGAACCTCGCCCTCGGGCAGGGTGCCTAACCGCAGGGTGCCGAGCCTTGTCCTCTTCAACTCGAGCACGGTGTATCCCGGGACGGCGAACATGCGTCGCACCTGGCGCTTCCTGCCTTCGTGGATGGTCACGGAGTAGGCGAACGGCGCGTGCTTCAAGGATCTGACCCTTGCCGGCGACGTCCTGCCGTCGTGAAGGTCGATCCCCTTCTCCAGGCGGGCAGCGTCCTCGCGCTCAAGCGCCCGGTCCAGTCGGACCATATATTCCTTCTCCTGTTCGAAGCGAGGGTGGGTCAACCTGTGGGTGAGATCGCCGTCGTTGGTGAGCAGCACCAGTCCGGTGGAGTCCTTATCCAGGCGGCCGACCGGGTAGAGGCGACCGTGACCATACTTCTCCGGCAGGATGTCGATGACGGTTCTCCCTCCCCTTGCGTCGGCGGTGCTCGAGATAATGCCCGCGGGCTTGTTCAGTACGAGATAGACAGGGGGCTCGGAGGCAACCCTGATGCGCTTGCCGTCGATCGTGATGACGTCCTCAGCGGGATCGACCGGGTGGTTGAAGCTCTCAATCGTCTCCCCGTTGACGGCTACGCCGCCCCTCTTGATGAGGGCAGTCACCTGTCTCCGCGAGCCAACGCCGGAGGCTGTGAGCAGTTTGATTATCGCTTGCGAAGTCATCCGTCCATTATATAATTGTCCCGGCATGCAGCATCAACTAGTGGAGATCTACCGCAGACTCCTTGAGGCTTTCGGTTATCAGCGCTGGTGGCCCGGTGAGACCAGGGAGGAGGTTATAATCGGTGCGATTCTCACTCAGAACGTGGCATGGAAGAACGTCGAGACGGCCATCGACAACCTCAGGCAGCACGACCTGCTAGCGCTGAAGGCGATTCACGAAGCCGACATCTCTGAGATCGCTCGCCTGATCAGGCCCACCAGGTTCTACAACCAGAAGGCACAGAAGCTGAAAAGGCTCTCCGATTTCCTGTTCGACCGGTACCGGGGCGATCTGGACGCCATGTTCGCAGAGGGCGGCGATCGGTTGAGGCAGGAGCTTCTGGGAATCGGGGGCCTGGGCGAGGAGACCGTGGATTCCATACTGCTCTACGCCGGGAAGCAGGCTGTTTTCGTTGTCGACGCCTATACGAAAAGGATATTCGTGAGGCTGGGATTGACGGATGAGAAGTGGAGCTATCGCGCATATCGGGAGTTCTTCATGCAGTTCCTGGACAGAGACCCCGGGTTGTACAATGACTACCACGCTCAGATCGTGCGTCTGGGGCGTGCATACTGCAAGAAGAACGCACCTGAGTGTACGCTGTGTCCCCTGGCGGATCTCTGTCGGTATTGTGTATCTCGCCAGCCGCACGGGTGTTCGGACAGGCCTGCTGGTATTAGAGGCTGTCGGTGAAGGGGCCGGACTCCGCCACTGCCCGGGGGACATCGCCCTCGAATTGCCTGAAGTTCTCGATGAACTTCGCCGCCAGCTTCTTCGCCTCGCGGGCATAGGCGGCTTTGTCCTTCCATGATTGCGCCGGCTTCAGTATCTCCGCGGGTACGCTACCGCACTGGGCGGGTATGCGGAAGCCGAATACCGGGTCTTCATCCAGCTGAACTTGTGTCAACTCGCCCCTCAATGCCGTGTGTATCAACTCCCTGGTATGGGGCAGCGATATCCTCTTGCCGACCTGGAATCCTCCGCCGACCAGGCCGGTGTTAACCAGCCAGCAGGTGACTTTGTGGTTGACGATGCTATCGAAGAAGAGCCCGGCGTAGTCGGTCGGCGGGAGCGCCATGAAGGGCGCCCCGAAGCAAGGGCTGAAGATGGCCTGCGGCTCCTTTCCCAGGCCCACCTCGGTGCCGGCGACCCTTGCGGTATAACCCTGCAGGAAGTAGTAGGTTGCCTGCTCCGGGGTCAGCAATGCTATAGGCGGCAGTATGCCGAATGCGTCGTAGCTGAGCATGAAGATGTTCTTCGGGTGAGGGCCGGTCCCCTTGCGGACCGAGTTCGATATGTGCGTGATCGGGTAGCTGGCACGTGTATTCTCGGTCAGTGAGGCGTCGCTCAGGTCCAGTCTCCTCGTGTGACTATCGATGGCCACGTTCTCGAGGATGGTGCCGAACCTGCGGGTGCACTCGTATATCTGCGGCTCCTGTTCCGCGGAGATCCTTATCACCTTGGCATAGCAGCCGCCTTCGAAGTTGAAGACGCCGTCCGCGCTCCATCCATGCTCGTCATCCCCGATCAGCCTGCGTTCGAGGTCCGTGGAGAGCGTCGTCTTGCCGGTTCCCGAAAGCCCGAAGAAGAGGGCAACATCGTCCGCCGGTCCCACGTTGGCCGCACAGTGCATCGACAGTACACTCTCCTGGGGCAGAAGGTAGTTGAGTAAGGTGAAGACCGCCTTCTTGATCTCCCCGGCATAGCTGGTGCCGCCTATGATGATCATCCGCTTTGCGAAGTTCACGATGATGAACGACTCGGAACTCGTGCCGTCGATATCCGGTGTGGCATGAAAGCGGGGCATCGAGAAGATCGTGAACTCAGGGATGTGGCGGCTCAGTTCATCGTCGTCCGCAGGCTGGATGAACATATTCCTGGCGAACAGACTGTGCCAGGCATACTCGGTGACGATTCGTATCGGGACGTGGTAGCGGGCATCGGTTCCCGCATAGCAATCCTGGATATAGACGTCCTTCCCCTGCAGGTAGGCGGCCAGCCTGTTGAAGAGGTAGTCGAACCTGCTCACCTCGAAGGGCTTGTTCCCCTTGCTCCACCATATCTTGTCCTGGCTCGACTTTTCCTTCACGATGAACTTATCGTCGGGAGACCTGCCCGTATGGTGGCCGGTCCTGGCCACGATCGGGCCGAGATGGGCGATCAGCCCCTCCCTGCGCCGCACGACCTGCTCGTAGAGGGCCGGCGTGGGCAGATTGTGGTAGACGTCTCCCACGTTCTTGATGCCGTAGCTTTCCAGGGTCGCGCTGTTCCCTTTGCCGGAGATCATGCCCGAATTGTATTCCGATTTGAGGTGCATGCGCAACGCGGTTCGTGTATTGACGGTGTGGCCGGGAGACCCTAACTGATTGGCGGAAGAAAAGGGTGAGGCGAGCCTTCACCTCATCGGTTCATGCGGATCCGATCGCGCGGCTGCGATGAAG
>JBLRXG010000135.1:0-3558 GCA_047920855.1 Dehalococcoidia bacterium
GCATGAGTTCAGAAAACATGTCCACAGGCAGCGGCCAGATCTGACACCCGCCCCGCAATCCAAGCTTCCTAGAACTGCCCCCGCCTAGCAGATCAGGCTGTGTCTTTCGTGGTATAGCTTCGCCTGGTGTATGAAGGCCTCTATCCTTGTCTTTGCGTTAGTATGCTGCAGCCCATCGTACACCATATTGAGCACGGGAATGCGGTCGTGCTCACTCTGTATCCCTCTGTAGATGGCAGTGGACACAGTGCCATAAAGGCAATTCAGAATGACGAGATTGGCGATACCGCTACAGCCCTGCACGGCGTAGTTCTTCGCCTTGGCCACGTTGACAGTTACCACCGGGTCTATGTCGTCACTCACATAGGGGGCGGCAAGCGTGATCACATCCTCAACCCCGGGGATCCTGCTATTTCGAAGCTCGTTCTTCATCATACCCTCAACCCTGCTCTTCCAGTGCATAAACGGAAACCTTCTGAGATAGTAGTGGAGGGCAGATAGATATCTTCTACTGGAGAAGTGAGTCTCCGGATATACCTCATTGAAATATACCAGGTAATCTGTGGTGGTCGGCCCGAGCCTTACTTCAGCGCCCAGTGACTCGAACTCTCTGATTATGTCGTTGTTAGCCCACGAGTTCATACAGGTATAGAACTCCCCAACTACACCTATGACCGGTCTGTCCTCATGTTCGACCTGAATCTCATCCATAGCTGCCATTGAACGGTCAAGAGCCCGCCAAAAGTCGCCGTTGACGATGCCAGAGGCTATCTCCTCTGCAGAGTGTGCATAGACCCTGTCACTCTCTCCTTTGTTCATCTCATAGGGGCGAACATGAAGAAGCTTCTTCAGAAGGACATCCGTCGCCAGCCAACCCCTCCAGACAGCCTCTCCCCACTTCAGTCCGAACAACTCCGTGCATTCATCATGCCGGACAGAGTTAACCGGGGCGATTACAGGTATATGACCCAGACCTAATCTCTTGAGGACCAATTTGTGAGACAGGGCGTATTGGCTCAACCTGCAAGAACCATCGAAGTTAAGCATCATGAATGCTGCCCTATCGGGATCAAAATCCTCAAGCTCAGTCATCCTGACCAGGTCCCCCGTGGTGAGCAAGTAGGGATGGCATTCCTTACCGGAGACATATCTTCTGCCTATCTCTTCCGACAGGTGATCAGGGTGAGGCAGAACTCGAGCATCCAGACCCACGGAGTTGAGAGCAGCAGCCCACACAACGGAGTGCTCAGACATGTAGGGTACGTAAATGGTCTTGTCCAGTTCCCTGATCCTCTTTGCCGGTCTGAAGATGCTTATCCCACCGGAGGGCCTAATGACACTGAGTTCTTCCTGCCTTTCCTCCTGCACCCGCGTCTTCGGTCTACCGAGGGTATCAAGAAAGGCTTCAACCCTGGTAGTCATCCCGGCATCACCGCTATGCTCATCTACCTCCAGAAGCAGATAAGGATCATCTTCCATGGTTTCCTCGAGATATTTCCAGAAGAAGGCATCAGGACCGCAGCCATAATTGGTGATCATCACAGGATTCAAGCTGGGGTTGTTCTTGGCTATGATCGCTGCCCTCAGAAGATGCTGTTCATTCTTCCAGACCAAATTCGAGTAATGAGGCGGCAGCTTCACCGTATCTAGCGGAAGCAGGTCAAAGGGGATGGCCAACAGTCCTAGATGTCGCAGCTTCTTGGCGATGTTTAGATTCAGCCCCGGATCATGAATATTGTAGGGCTTTCCTACTACTACCACGGCTTCATTATCCTTACTAAGGGCCTTGAGTATCTCCTGACCCCTTTCCTGACGCACCCTTGCGAATTCATCTTGAGCGATAAGCGCAGCGGTTACGGCTGAGTCGATCTTCGCGGTCTCATATCCAAGTCCCCTGCCCATCCTCTCCATCTGCTTCTTAAGGTTCTCTTTACCCCGTGCCATGAATATGCTGGGACTTATGATCGTCGCCTTGTCTTTGAAAGCAGGTTTGAGCATGAACGGGATGCCCTGGATCAGGGGACAGTTGTAGCTCCTGTCTACGTCGTCACTCTCCTTCTCCAGGTCGATAACGCTGGGCAAGAATATGCGGTCAACGCCCTTCTCAATAAGATCAGCCACATGTCCATGGGCAACCTTAACCGGATAGCAGGCTTCAGCAAGAACCTCTCGAAGCCCCCTATGAATGAGCCTCTTATTAGTCTTATCGGAGAGCACTACTCTGACTCCTAACTCCCCAAAGAACGCAGCCCACAGTGGAAAATGCTCAAAGAACATGAGCATTCGAGGAATGCCAATTACAGGAGAACTCGCAGTGAAGCCATCCTCCCGATAATAGCGCATAAGCATTTCCTCTCTCTCCTTAAAGAGATCGGGGAGAGCCCGGCCGATGGCGTTTCCTTCCTTCTGCTCATATCTGTCACAAATTCCGCCGTGAAACGACTTGAATTCGCCTCCGACGGATATCCTCTTTATCTGGCAGTGGTTGGAACAATGCTGGCATTCAAAGGATGTGACATCATATTCGCGGTCTACGAGGTCGAACCCCACGAACCCGCTTCCTCCATCCCTAACCCCCTTCTCCATGGCGATCAACGCGGCACCGATGGCACCGGTTACGTTGTAGCTCTGCGGGACAGTGACCTTCTTCCCCAGAATACTCTCGAAGGCAGCCACTACACTCTTGTTGCCGGCTACGCCTCCCTGGAAATATACCCTCTCGCCAATCTTCTTATTCCCCACCACCTTCTCGATGTAGTTGTTGGCAATAGAATAGGATAGGCCTGCTAAGAGATCGACTTTCGGCGACCCCGCCTGCTGGTAGTGCACTAGATCAGATTCCATGAAGACAGTGCAGCGGGTCCCCAGATCAACAGGAGCCTTCGAGCTGAGCGCAAGCCTGCTGAACTCTTCCTCAATACTTACGTCCAGTCTGTCAGCCTGTTCCTGGAGAAAGGAGCCGGTTCCTGCAGCACAGACCTTGTTCATCTCAAAGTCCACCACTGCACCGTTCTTCAGGCGGATGTATTTTGAATCCTGCCCCCCGATTTCAAATATGGTGTCTACGGTCTTATCTATATGTGTCGTCGCCCTGGCTTGAGCAGTAATCTCATTCACCACCGCATCGGCACCAACAAAGTCTCCCGCAAAATACCGTGCACTGCCAGTGGTCACCACAGCCTGGACTTCAACAGTCTCCTCCAATTCGCGTCCTATGTCTGCTAATCCCTTCTTAACGGACCCGATTGGATCACCTTCGGTCATGAGATACTTCGCGGCCAGTTGCCTCTTGTTTTCATCCAGAACAACGATATCCGTGCTCACAGCGCCCACATCGATGCCCAAATACACCTTATGCTTATGCTGCTTTTCTGAAATAGGGCATTCATCCACATCGGTGGAACCATCCCCGCTGTAGATCAACCTCCTTAGATGCCTTACCTCAGTTTCATTGGCCTTCTTGGCCAAGTAGTGGATCAGGGCTTCCTTTGCCACTTCAAGTCTGATAGGCGGGCCACTGCACCTCTCCGATGCCGTGATCGCTGCTCCGAAAGCTCC
>JBLRXG010000136.1:0-3527 GCA_047920855.1 Dehalococcoidia bacterium
AGTCTCCCTTAAGGTCTTGCCAGATACGCTGGGCGCTCAAGCCTTGGCATAGTGCTGCCTCGATAATCTGGCGGTAGGGCTCACAGGCGCTTTGTGAGCCGGTGGGCACCCTGGCGGCATTTGCCATAGGGCCGGTGGGCACCTTGGCGGATTTTGGATCCCGCCCCGGGTCGTAGCGGGCTACCGTCTCCCGGTCTACTCCTGTCTCACGCTGGATGCGACGGTAGCTCCAGCCTAGCTCAAGTAATGCCTCTATTCTTCGTCTGTCTGCCATCTTCAGGTAGTTCCCCATTGGCACCTCCATCGTTTTCTCGATGGAGTATGCCAGATTTCCCTACCCTAAATGGCGGATTTTGACCTGCCCAGCCCTGGCGGGTTTTGGGTGCCCGCTAACACGATGTTCAACTCCCGGATCCGGGGACATCGGTTGTTCTCCTGAATCGATAAACCTGTCACTGCCGGGACAGCATTGTTGAGGTTCCAGATCAGCTTGGTCCAATGCGCTCCGCGAATATCATCGCTCATTTGTGTACCTAATGCCTTGTTGAGGATAGCTGACAGGAGTTGTGAACGATCTGCCTTGATTCCAAAGGGTTCTCCTATCAGAAGGTCTACCTCGCTTGTAGGGTTGGAGAATGATACCTTGCCCGGCTCAAGGAATACACTATGGAATGTCACCACGCTGCTGATCAGGTCTTCTTCTCCTAGAATCCCGGCTACCAGATCATCGCTACGAACTCCATTTTGCATGGTAAGCAGAGGAACCCCGGATAAATACGACCTTGCTTCCCTGACTGAGCATTCGACGTCCTGGGTCTTCACAGCCAGTAGGACCAGATCAGGGCGGAAATCGAGACTCTCCGCGGCTCCAACGTGAATGACTGTCTTCCCGGATTCTCCGTCAAGGAGTAACCCTCTCTGCCTTATGGCATCGACATGAGGTTTCCGGCCTATTAAGGTGACATCCTCTCCCGCCTTGGACAGAAGACCGCCGACCACGCTTCCAATAGCTCCTGCACCGATAACAGCTATCTTCATGCTTCAAACCCTTTCGGATAGCAGGCCTATCCATATCGCCCTATTGTGCAGTAAAGTTATCACTGAGAGTATAGAAGCAGTTCTCGCAGCGTTGCATTGATCATCCCGGCCCGATACCGGAGTGCAGTTTCGCACTACTTCCTCCTTCTGTGATCAGTGGTCGTGCCTGTGGTGAGTGTCCGGCCAGTGAGCGTGGGCGTGAACCCACTCAACATGAGTATGCTCGTGAGTATGTGGATCCCGTACTGTCCCTGAGTGTCCGTGTAGATGGTGTACATCGCTGTGGCTGTGTAGATGTATGTGTGTCACTGCCTCGTGAGGGTGTTCGTGTGAATGCCGTTCGTTGTATACCAGCCAGGCACCGAGTATCATGAGTCCCGCCGCGGGGAACATCACCCACCCAATCCACTCTCGGAGTATGACAAGCGAGGCCACGGCACCGATGAAAGGAGAAAGACCGAACAATGCTCCGGTCCTGGACGAACCCAATCCGCGGAGTGCCTTGATGAAGAACACGAGACTCATGCCGTAGCTGAACGACCCTACCAGCAGGGCGAGTGCGATGGCGGGACCGGGCGGCAGTGTTAACCCGAGAGCCAGAGCAATCGAAAGAGAGGTGATCCCGCCGGTAAGGCTCTTGATCTTGGCGATCTGTATCGGGTCTTTGTCAGAAATGCTGCGGGTGAGATTGTTGTCTATCCCCCAGCAAACCATTGCGGAGACGATCAACAGCGGGCCCAGCATGGTGAACCCACCGAGAGCAGGATCCCAGGTCAAGAATACTCCTGCCACCGTCATACAGGCTAATGCCAACCATAAACGCCGGCCCGCGTTTTCCCTGAATATCCAGACTGCGATTACGGCGGTGGCCACCCCTTCCAGATTAGACAGCAGAGACGCGGTGAAGCCTGAGACCAGGCTTAATCCCGTCATAAGCAGTATCGGGCCCAGCACTCCGCCTGTGAGCACAGCTCCGGCCAGCCAGGGCCAGTCCTTCTTCTCCAGCGGTGCCGCCTTGCTGTGAGCCGGGGCCGTCCTTTGCCTCCCTAGCGAATAGAGGAAAAGTCCGGCAAATGCGCCGATGTAGAGGAGCCCGGCCAGGGTCACGGGTGGGACATCGCTGACCAGTAGCTTCGCGAGCGGCAGGCCTAAGCCGAATAGTGAGGCCGATATTACGACGAAGGTGAGTGGTTTTCTTCCCTCCGGTATGCCTGGCGATTCCATGGCCGATTAGCCGGCATTGTATCGGTTTGCCTGGCCCCGGACAAGTCGAATCTGCTTGACCTCCCTACATCTCAGCACCTGCAGCTCAGGATGTTACCGTATTCTGCCGCCGTCTCAGGTTGTGCCCGAGTGCTGTATCAATGAACTCGATCAACACTCCCAACACCGAACAATCAGAACGTTTGCTGGCCTGTTATGAACGAGCCTCTGAATCCCTCCGCTCCACCCCTTTTCTTGCCCTGGCCGCAGATATCGGCTAGATTAAGCGGACATTGAACAGGCGATACTTCCGGCGGATTGCCACTGCGCTCGTGGTTGCAGTGATTGTTCTGTCGGTGTTCTTCATCACAGGACAGGTCACCCGCTCCTGTGGATCACAGGCGCAGAGTGTCACGTCTCAGGAAGCCTTCGATTTGATACAGGAGAACCAGGGCAATTCAGGCTTCATCATTCTTGATGTCCGAACGTCATCGGAATACAGCGCCGGACATATCAAGGGTGCACTGAATATCGACGTTAGACTCCCTTCGTTCGGTGCAGCTCTGGAGTTGCTAAGCAAGGACGACACGTACTTGGTCTACTGTCGGACCGGAAATCGCAGCAGGAACGCGTTATGCCAGATGGAGGAGCTCGGGCTCCCGAATACCTACCACCTGTCAAACGGCATTACCGAGTGGGTCGGCGCAGGATTCCCGGTGAGCAGGTAACAGGAATCCAGGGCGGGCAGAGCCCGCACAAGCCACCCGCGTTACACGCAGCAACCCGGGCTATCTTTGGACCAAACTGCACATTCCGCTATATCATGCAACGTGCCGGCACTCCGGCGCGTCTAATCTACTGCTCTGCAAATCGCTTGCTGATCTCGGCGGCCATTCTCGCCACTCTCTGGGGGCTGCATAGCGCATCACCAGCCCTTCCCAGGTTGACCCTTTCATCTCCGGTCTTGGCTCTCTTCATAGCTCTTCTCGTTGCGATGAAATCCTTGAGGTTCCGTTGAACGCCTTCGGAATCCCAGACTGCCCGCAGGAACGTCAAAGGTCTGTCCTCACTCCTCCACCAGTTAGCATACTCAGCTATATAGTCCTCAGCATATGCAGGCTCAGCCCGGTTGATTCCGTGCCACCAATCGCTTCTTGGCAACTTAGCCCCCAGGAGCATGGGGGCTATGTATGGATTGGCGAACACGGCTGATATCAACACCCTGGCTGCCTTGTCCATTCGGTTTTGCTGGACGAGGGAAAGCCCATAGTTGTACAGGCAGTGGG
>JBLRXG010000137.1:0-3508 GCA_047920855.1 Dehalococcoidia bacterium
ACACCGGTGCTTCAGCCGCATGCGGGAGGTGCAACTGCGCGTCCCTTTGTAACTCACCATCATGCCCTCGGGCAGGACCTCTATCTGCGAATTGCGCTGGAGCTTCATCTCAAGAGGTTGGTGATAGGCGGTCTTGACCGGGTTTACGAGATCGGGCGCACCTTTCGGAATGAAGGCATCTCTGTCAAACACAATCCCGAGTTCACCATGCTGGAATGCTATCAGGGTTATGCCGACTATCGCGACATGATGAGCCTGGTTGAGAGGATGTTCGCTGATGTGGCCCGGCAGGTCCTGGGCACTACTGAGCTTGACTGGTGCGGCACGATCATAGACTTCATGTTGCCGTGGCAGAGGCTGACGCTACGGGAAGCGATCGAAGGCTACTCCGGAATCGATTTTGAGGACTTCCCCGACACCGCTTCCCTCAGGTCACGAATGCTGGAGTTGGGAATGGAGGTGGACCCTGTAAAGGACAGGGGAAGGCTGGTAGACGAACTGCTGTCCACATTTGTTGAGCCGAAACTCATACGACCGACCTTTCTTCTGGATTACCCGGTGGAGATGTCGCCTCTCGCCAAGAGGAAGAGGGGCAGTGACAGATTGACGGAGCGATTCGAGGGTTTCGTCGGTGGTATGGAGGTTGCGAATGCCTTCTCCGAGTTGAATGACCCACTCGAGCAGAGGGAGAGATTCTGTCAGCAGTCGGGTTCGGGGGTTGGTGATGACGAGGCGGAGATCGCAGACGAGGATTTTCTGCAGGCGCTGGAGTACGGTATGCCTCCCACCGGTGGTCTCGGTATGGGGATTGATCGCATGGTGATGCTCTTTGCCCGGCAGCGATCGATTCGGGAGGTGATACTCTTCCCGGCGCTGAAGACGAAGACCGAGTCCGGAGACTGAACGGTGGGAGCGAGTCAATGATCGATATCAAGCTGATTCGTGAGAACCCTGAGATGGTGCGGAAGGGACTGGATAGAAGGGGCTGTGCGTTTCCTCTGGGCCGGATCATCGAGATCGATGTGCACTATCGTCAGTTGCTGGGTCGGACTGAGGCGCTTCGAGCCGAACACAACGAGACGAGCAAGCAACTGGGCTGGAGTAAGGAGAAGTCTCCCCAGCTGATCGAGGAGATGCGTCGTGTGGGCGAGCAGATATCGTCTCTTCAGCAGCAGACCAGGGGCGCAAGAAGCGAGCTCGATTCGATGCTACTGGAGCTCCCGAACATTCCCCATCCTGATGTTCCCTTCGGAAGAAGTGAGGCCGACAATGTCGTCGTGCGGTCATGGGGCGAGCGGAAGGACCTGCAGTTCACTCCTTTGCCTCACTGGGAACTAGGCGAGAGACTGGGCATAATCGACTTCGAGCGGGGAGTGAAGCTTTCCGGAAGCAGGTTCTATGTTCTCAAGGGGCTGGGAGCGCGTCTTCAACGGGCACTAATATCCTTCATGCTGGATGTACATGTGAAGGAGCATGGCTACAGGGAGGTCTATCTTCCTGCTATGGTGAAGCGAGACTGTATGGAGAGCTCCGGACACCTGCCCAAGTTTGGCGATAACCTGTACCATGATGCAGAGGACGATTTCTGGTTTGTGCCGACGGCCGAAGTGCCGCTGACCAATCTGCACCGTGACGAGATTCTGTCGGCTGACAGCCTTCCGATTAGCTACGTTGCCTATACCCCGTGCTTTCGTCGAGAGAAGATGTCGGCCGGCGCAGATACAAGAGGTATCAAACGGGGACACCAGTTTGACAAGGTTGAGCTGTACAAGTTCAGTGATCCAGAGAACTCGGATCATGAACTGGAACGACTGGTAGACAACGCCGAGTCCGTATGCCGCAAGCTCGACATACCTCACCGGGTGAAGGAGTTGTGTACCGGAGACCTGGGGTTTTCTGCCCGCAGGACATATGATATCGAGATGTGGGCCCCGGGGTGTGGCGAGTGGCTCGAGGTGAGTTCGTGCAGCAACTGCGGTGACTTCCAGGCGAGGCGTGCCAATATCCGCTACCGTCCGAGGTCTGATTCCGGGACGCAGCTTGTGCATACGCTGAATGGTTCAGGGTTGGCTCTGCCGAGAGTGTTGATTGCGGTGCTAGAAAACTACCAGCAGGCGGATGGTACGGTGCTGGTCCCTGAGGTGCTCGAGCACTATATGTGAGTGAGATTCGACGCTGGCGGCATGTCTATGATGCCTCACGACATGGTGTGATGTGGGCGATTTTGACAGGTTTGCCAGTCGATGGTATTATAGCGCTTGTACAGCATGTTTCAGTCGGAGTTAACTCCTGCAGGATGGTCATCCTGGTCGGATAGGGAAGTTAAGGGTCTGTAAGAAGTGGATCCTCCCGATAGTTGGCTTTTCATTGCTTTCCTGATCTGTCTGGGCCTATCAGCGTTCTTTTCCAGTGCCGAATCGGCCTTCATTGCCCTGCCGAAGCTCCGGGTGCGGTACCTTGTTGAGAGCGGTGTTAAGGGAGCAGAGGAGTTGGCCAGGGTAGCTGAGAGGCCGGAGAGGATCCTTGCTACTGTCCTACTGGGTAACAACCTGGTGAACATCGCTGCTGCTACACTGGGCACCATAATGGCTGTGGCGGTTTTCGGCTATCCATGGGGACCGATCATAGCTACTGTTGGGGTGACCGTCCTGATCCTGATTTTCGGGGAGGTCATCCCCAAGACCCTGGCTGTGCATCATGCTCAGCGGCTATCACTGGCCTATGTCAATCCTCTCAGGATAGTGGAGCTGTGCTTCTACCCGTTTGTTCTGATACTGGACAGGATCGGTCTGCGCTTTGCCAGGATGGTGAACACCTCGGAAGAAGACAGGAAGCTGGTCAGCGAGGGCGAGATACTTTCTGCAATCAGCGCCGGTGAGAGCGAGGGAGTGGTCGACGAGGATGAGGCGAGGATACTGCAGAAAGTGTTCGAGTTCACCGATCGCCCGGTTAGCAAGATCATGGTGCCCAGAACGGAGATCGCCTGGGTTGAGCAGGGGACGAAGCTGGGTGACTTCCTCAACCTATACAGCGAGAAGCGATACAGCCGGTTTCCGGTGTATAGAGAAAACACTGATAATGTGGTCGGGATCCTGCATGCCAAGGATGTGCTTATGGGACTGACTGACGAGGGTGCGAGCAGACATGCCGTTATCGATGACCTGGTGAGGCCTGCCTATTTCGTCCCTGAGAGCAAACACCTCGGAGAACTGCTGGCTGAGATGAGGGACGGAGGCCACCATGCGGCGATAGTCGTAGATGAGTTCGGGGGTATGGCGGGAATGGTTACGCTGGGGCAGTTAACCGAGGAGATCGTAGGGGATATTCACGATGAACTGACAGGTCAGGAGAAGGACTTCATCGTAACCGGCGACAGCACTTTTCAACTGGATGGTGGGTTCAGGATTGAGGACGCAAACGAGGAGCTTGAACTCAACCTGCCCGATGGTGACTATGAAACGGTGGCCGGCTTCATCCTGAGTCACCTGGGGCGGATACCCAGACAAGG
>JBLRXG010000138.1:0-3489 GCA_047920855.1 Dehalococcoidia bacterium
GTACCGGAGCAGATTACCAGTATGAAGTGGGATTATGATGGTCCGGATGGGGAGATAGAGATCGTCAAGGTGTGCAAGGACCTTAACGGTTACCGAGTGAGCGACGGCTCGCTGGTAACCAATTTTGTTGGTCTGCAGGACGACGGTTCCACCGCGTGCGGGAACTGGCTGTACAGCGGTTACTACAACAACCTTGAGAGTCCTGCCACGAAGAAACGTATCCGGGAGCGAGAGGGCCTGGGCTTTCATAAGGACTGGGCCTATGCCTGGCCGCTCAACCGCAGAATCGTCTATAACCGCGCCTCATGTGATCCTCAAGGGAACCCATGGAATCCCGACGCCCCCGTCATATGGTGGGATGAGGTGCAGAGGAGATGGGTCGGTAACGATGTTCCCGACATCCCGGGTGCCTGGAGTTTCGAGTATGCAACCGAGAATCCCTTCATTATGCTTCCTGAAGGTGTGGGCAGGCTATACTCGATCGGCTACCAGGGGATTGGAGGGCTGCGGGACGGCCCCTTCCCCACGCACTACGAGCCGGCTGACAGCCCGGTGTCGAACTTGTTATACCCACAGGCTAAATATAACCCGGTCAGCCAGCGCTTCTATGAGGATCATACAGTGGAGACCGAAGCGGAGCGGGCCAGGTATCCTCATATTGCCACTACCTATCGGCTGGTCGAGCATTACCAGTCAGGATCGGTCACCCGCAACCAGCCGTGGTTGGTCGAGATGATGCCTGAGATGTTCGTAGAGATCAGCGAGGAACACGCGGAGGAGCTTGGAGTCAAGAACGGCGACATGCTGATCGTCGAGAGCAAGCGACTCTACAAGGACGGTAAGCAGGGACACATCGAGGCCAAGGCCTGTGTCACCAAGCGCATCCGTCCTCTCCTGATTAAGGGCGAACTGAAGCATGTGGTAGGGATGCCTTTTCACTGGGGGTTCATGGGTATGAGCAAGGGGGCCAGTGCCAACGATCTGACCCCATCGGTCGGAGACCCCAACACAACAATCCCCGAGTACAAGGCGTTCCTGTGTAATGTAAGGAGGGCATGATAAATGGCTCAATCTATGTGTCTAATCGATGCCACCAGGTGCATGGGTTGCCGTGGCTGCCAGGCAGCCTGCAAGCAGTGGAACCAGCTTCCTGCTGAGAGCACCGTCTTCACCGGCAGCTATGAGAACCCGCCGCAGTTCTCGAGCGACACGTGGTTAAGGGTTGTGTTTCGAGAGCATGGTGACAACGGCCGCGTTGACTGGCTTATGTCCAAGCAGGGCTGTATGCATTGCACAGACGCGGCATGTATGCAGGCCTGTCCCGTAGGAGCCATATATCGCACCGCCTTCGGAACTGTTGACATCGACCAGATGAAGTGCATCGGATGCAATTACTGCATCGTTGCCTGCCCCTTCGGCGTGATCGGCTTTAACCGCCGCACCAACAAGGCACGGAAGTGCACGTTCTGCATCGATCGCCTTGAGAACGGACTGCAGCCCGCCTGTGCTACTGTCTGCCCGACCGGCTCCATAGCCTTCGGTGATGCTCAGGATCTCATTCCTGAGGCGATGGCAAGGGTCGATCGTCTCAGAGCCGGAGGTAAGGCCGACGCCAACATCTACGGTATCGATGAACTCGGCGGAACTGCCATGCTATACGTGCTGGCTGATGAGCCGGAGAAGTATGGGCTTCCCGCTGATCCCGAGGTGTCTCTGCAAACACGCGTCTGGGACGTGATTTTCAAGCCTGTGCGCGTTCTCGCTGTCGTCGCCGTGGTTTTCGGGTTGTGGGCGACGCGGTCGAGAACCAGGAAACTGGAACAGGCCAGTAAGGAATCCAAATAAACCGGGGGTGAAAGAACAGTGGAAGTAAAAGAATTCGTCGGCGGAATCCATGTACCCCACTATAAGAGTTTCTCGGAGCATAAGGCGACAAAGGAGGCATCTCTACCCAAGGAGATAGTCATACCGTTGTTGCAGCATACTGGTGCTCCCAATGAGCCGCTGGTGAAGGTGGGAGATCGGGTCAAGGCCGGGCAGATGATCGGGTCTACAGATAAGTTCGTCAGCGCTCCTGTACATGCCAGCCTTTCGGGCACTGTGACCGCCATCGAGCCACGGTTGTGTTTCACCGGAGAGATGATCCAGAGCATCGTCATCGCGGTCGATGAGCAACAAGAGGCACCCACCTGGGCTGACGTCGACCCGTCGAAGGTCAGCAAGGAGGAAGCCATTAGGGTTGTTCGGGAGGCGGGCATCGTCGGCATGGGTGGCGCTGCCTTCCCGACATCGGTCAAATTGAGTCCTCCTCCGGACAAGAAGATAGATGCATTGCTTATCAACGGCTGTGAGTGCGAGCCATTCTTGACCTGTGATCACCGTCTGATGCTGGAGAAGCCGGGTGACATTATCATGGGTGTCAAGTTGCTGATGAAGATCCTCGGAGTCGGGAAGGCTTATATATGCGTGGAGGACAATAAGGCTGACGCAATCGAGGCATTGCGTCAGAAGAGTGATGATCCCTCTATTATGCTCGTGAAGCTGCCGACCAAGTACCCTCAGGGATCGGAGAAGCACCTTGTGAAAGCGGTCCTTGATCGGGAGATCCCCTCAGGTGGATTGCCCTTCGACGTTGGTGCTCTTATACAGAATGTCGGCACCTGCATTGCCGTCTACGAGGCAGTGAGATACAAGAAGCCTCTGATTGAGCGAGTGGTCACCGTTACAGGGCAGAACATCAGGGATCCGCAGAACTTGCTGGTTAAGATAGGTACCCCGCTCAGCCATCTGGTTGCCGAGTGTGGGGGTATCGTCGAGCATCCTGCCAAGGTCGTCGTGGGTGGGCCGATGACGGGCAAGGCACAGCAGACACTTAGCGCACCGGTTGTAAAAGGGACCACCGGAGTAGTTGTTCTTCCTCCCGAGCTTGCTCTGGAGGATACGGAGTATATGGCTTGCGTCAGTTGCTGCAAGTGCGTTGAGCACTGTCCGATGATCCTCTACCCTAACCAGATCAGCATCTACTGTGAGGCAGGTATGGTAGAGGAGGCGGACAGGTGGAATACGATGGACTGCGTCGAGTGTGGGATCTGTGCCTATGTCTGCCCTTCGAGGAGGCCAATCGTACGACTTGTACAGCGAACGAAGCCGCTGATCCAGCAGCTTCGTGCCAAGAGGAAATGACTGAAACCGGCAGAAGGAGGAATTGAGCCGTGAGTGCTACAGAAAAGCTTGTATTCTCAGCATCTCCACATCTGAAAGATAAGGGGACTGTCTCGACCGCGATGCGGGATGTGTTCATCGCCCTGTTACCTGTCACAGCGGCCGCCATTTACTTTTTCCGGTGGTATGCTGTATTCACCATCTTCGTCTCCCTGACGACCGCGGTGCTGACCGAGTTGTTGTTCAGAAGAGTCGCGAACAAGAAGCCCAGTCTCAATGACTGGAGTGCGCTCGTGACCGGGCTGTTCGTGGCGCTTCTGTTCCCGG
>JBLRXG010000139.1:0-3487 GCA_047920855.1 Dehalococcoidia bacterium
CTGAACAGGAGATCCGGGATCTAGAGAAGGCGTGGCGTTCGACGGAGCGAATCTCCATCCCCCTGAACCATGACGATTGGACCTTCTCGCACATATACCCCAACAACTCTCCAGTGCGGCGAATCATAGCCATGAGCCATATCCTTGAACGTCACGGCCACGGAATCCGGGCTGAGCCTGCCGGACGAAGGCTGTTAGTGGGACTGATGAACCTGGTGAGCGAAGCGTCCCTGCCGGGAGGCCATCATACACTGGAGAACGGCCTGACCGTGACAGCGAGTGGCTACTGGCAGGACCACTTCGACCTCGGCGTCGGGAGCAGAACCCGGACATCGGCACTTCTCGGAGCCAGTAAGGCAGGGGAGATCGCAACCAACGTGCTCCTGCCATTCGCCTTCGCCCTGGCCAAGGTGGAAAAAGACCGGGAACTCATGGATAAAGCCCTGGCGCTTTATCGCAGTTATCGCCGGCTGGCAAGCAACGAGATAACCCGACACATGACGGCGCAACTCGGCCTGGAGCCGGCTTCGGGAGTCGGTGCCTGCCACCAGCAGGGCTTGATTCACATCTTCAGGAACTACTGCCGCGAGGGGAAGTGTCCGGAGTGTCCTCTGGCCGCAGAGCTTGACTTCCGTGGAGTCCGACGGTAGTATATGTATATATGCGGGAATATGCATGTAGTTGAGATGGTGATATGAGGGAACTGATCAAGACATACAAGGTGCTGGCCGACGAGTCTAGACTGAGGGTGTTGAACCTCCTACTGGAGAGGGAGTGCTGCGTATGCGAGGTCATGCAGACGCTGGAGATATCTCAGTCAAAGGCGTCGCGCATTCTGAACGCTCTCTACGATGTCGGTTTTCTCAAGGTGCGCAGGGACGGATTATGGTCTCTCTACTCCATCGACAGGGACAGCATGAGCCCGCATTTGAGAGATATCATGGAGGCAACCAGGAGCGCGTGTGCTGACAACGAACAGATGGCATCGGACCGCCAGCGGCTGAAGACTGCTAAGCGGCTGGGTCCCGGTTGTGCCAGGGGAGCCCGCGCAGCAAGGTTAGCTACTTCGCCCCGGAGGACTTGAACCGACTGTAGAGAAGGCATTAGCCGATGGAAGTGCTTACACAGTTGCTGCTGGGCGGCTGGAACGCCCTGCTTGAGTATCTATCCGGGCATGTACTCACCTGTCTCATTCCGGCATTCTTCATCGCCGGCGCCATCTCTATCTTCGTGTCACAGGGAGCAATTCTCAAGTACTTCGGACCCAGGGCAAATAAGCTCCTCTCTTACAGCGTCGCTTCGGTATCAGGCGTGATCCTGGCCGTCTGCTCCTGTACCGTCCTGCCCCTTTTCGGCGGCATCTACAAGAGGGGTGCCGGAATCGGCCCTGCGGTTGCCTTTCTCTACTCGGGCCCGGCCATTAACATACTGGCCATTGTCTATACGGCTCGCATACTGGGTTTCGACCTCGGCCTGGCCAGGGCTGTGGGCGCTGTCGTCTTTGCCACAGGGATCGGCCTGATCATGGCTCTTATCTATCGCAAAGAGGAATCCCTCAAGGATGCGGCCGCGTTCGAAGCATTGCTAGCCTGCGGTGAGGAGAAGAACTGGCGACAGCAGATCGTGTTCTTCGCCGTGCTTGTTGGAATACTGGTCTTCGCAGCGTCACAGCAGTGGATCGTCACAGGTGTTCTGCTTGCCGGACTGGGCCTCATACTCTGGCGCTGGTTTACCCGTGAGGAACTCGGAATGTGGATGAAGGAGACGCTGCGCTTTGTTCGCCTTATCTTCCCCTGGCTGCTCGGGGGTGTCTTTGTTGCCGGTATAATCACGACATTCATCCCTCCAGACGTGATCAGCAACTGGGTGGGAGGGAACAGTCTCTTCGCCAACTTCATTGCTTCACTGGCTGGAGCACTGCTGTACTTTGCGACGCTGACCGAGGTCCCCATCGTCAGTGCCTTCATGAACCTGGGCATGGGGAAGGGGCCCACGCTGGCACTTCTGCTGGCCGGCCCGGCCTTGTCGCTGCCCAATATGCTCGTCGTTCGAACCATCATGGGCACGAAGAAGACCCTGACATACATAGTCCTGGTGGTGGTCTTTGCCACCATCAGCGGCTATATCTTCGGAATGATAGGAGCGTGAACTGAATGGATTCAGGAGTGTACTGCCCCGACTCGATCGGGGTACCGTACGCCCTGAAGGGCATCACCACACAAATGTAGTGCGAGGCTTTAGTCTTTCCCGCACGCCCTGAAGGGCTGTACTGCGGGAATGTAGTACGAGGCTTCAGCCTCGTGCCTGAGAACTAAGAGGAGGTAAGAACAATGAAGATCAAGATACTGGGACCGGGATGCGCCCGCTGTCACCAACTGGAGAAGACGGTGAAAGAGGCAGTCAAGGAACTGGGAATCGACGCCGAGATCGAAGAGGTGCGAGACCTCAAGAATATAATGGAGTACCCTATTCTGACCACCCCCGGCCTGGTCATCGATGAAAAAGTGATCTGCTCGGGAAGGGTGCCGGGCAAGACCGAGGTCACCACGTTCATAAATACAGCACTGGCGAAGGAACAGAGCTGAACACCGCGTTTGTTCGGACGAGCTTCGCCCGAATATCAGCCGCGCTATCCGCAATAGACAGACCCTGCAGTAGCGCTAACAGGCAGAACGCAGTCTTAGTAGTAATCTCACATTCAGATGGCGGACAGATGGCAGAAAAGGAGTGAAGCCAATGCACAGAAGAAGATGGCCAGTCATCGTGGCAGCTGTGGCGGTAGCAGCACTACTTTCAATCCTGCTCTACACGCTGCTGGCCAGCCATCAGCCAGCTTCAGACCACTCCTCCAATACTCCTTCAGGCGCGGCTGACAGAGTTGATGTTGTCTACTTCCACCGTACACAACGCTGCTACTCCTGCTTGTATGTGGAGACAGGGGCCCGTCATACGGTGGAGGACTACTTCGAGGATGAACTGGCTAGTGGCACGGTGACTTTCCAGACAGTCAATGTACAGGACCAGGCAAACGGTGACATTGTCCGAAAATACGGCGCTTATACGTCATCACTGTTTGTCAACACCATAAAGGATGGCGCTGACCACATCGAAGAGGCGACGGAAGTCTACTTCCTTATTGGCAGGGATGAGGCCTTTGTCGAGGCATTGAAGAGCAGAATCGAAAAGAGCCTCAATGGAGAGGCTTGATGGACTTTGGCGACATCGCGGGAAACGTCAGTATCCCGGCCGTCTCAGCGCTGCTACTGGGACTTTTGACTGCCATCAGTCCCTGTCCCCTGGCCACCAATATTGCTGCCTTAGGATATGTGAGCCGCCGAATAGCAGATCCCAGATCTGCTGTTATGACCGGAGCTCTCTATGTACTGGGCCGCATGGTTTCATATTCCATCATAGGCATTCTCACAACTGTGGCCGGTCTCAAGACTCCCGGAGTTGCCACATTTCTGCAGGATTTTGGCGAGCAGAT
>JBLRXG010000140.1:0-3484 GCA_047920855.1 Dehalococcoidia bacterium
GACTGCAGTTTCTTGAACATCTCGTTGACGATCCAAAGATCGGACTTGGCATTGCCCGGAGGATCCTGGCACTTGTACATCCACTGGATCCAGCGGCCGCTGTTAGCCTTCTCTCCTTCGCGCTCATATGAGAAAGCGGCTGGCAGTATGAAGACCTCGGTGTCGATCTCGGCCGGGTTCATCCCGGGCCCCTTCCAGAAGGAAGCAGTTTCATTCTCGACCACATCGATTTCGACCAGCCACTTCAGGTTCTTCTGGTAGTCGAGCTTTGCCCTGGAACTGGAGCCTCCGACAAGCGGATTGTCAGCCACACAGATCAAACCTTCAACCTCACCATCGCGCATGTACTTGTAGGCGGGAATATGGGAGTGGTCAAGCCCGTCGAGCTTGGGCAACCATTGGTAGCCGAACTCGTTCGCGGCAGTTGCGTTGTCCCCGTAGAACGCCTTCAGCAGGCTCACAATGTACTTGGGTCGGTTGCTCCACCAGTTCTTCTGGGGGGTTGTAGCTGAAAGATAGTCTGCCAGTGTGGCATTCGTACCCTGCTGAGGACAAGGGTTATAACCGGGGATTATGTGGTAGAGCATGGCCATGTCGGTGGCGCCCTGGACGTTGGACTGACCGCGCTGGGCATTGACCCCACCACCACAGATACCCATGTTCCCCAGCAATAGCTGAACTATAGCGATGGCTCGAGTGTTCTGCGCACCGTGGGTGAACTGCGTGATGCCCATGGCATACAGAATGTTGCCCGCCTTGCCCGCCTGGCCCGTGCCACTGTAGAGCCGGTATGATTCCTCCAGCACATCGGTCGGTGCACCGGTGATCCTGCTTACATTATCTATGGTGTACTCGGCGTAATGCTTCTTAAGCAGCTGGAAGGAGCAGTTCGGATCCCTGAGGGTGGGATCCCTCAGGATGTTCCCGTTCGCATCCGTCTGATACTGCCAGTCATCCATCTTGTAGGAGGTGGCATTGCGTACGGGGTCAGCTTGCGCCCCGGTAAATAGCCCGGTAGCTCTGTCAAAAGCGAACTTCGCGTTGATCAGGAATGATGCATTCGTGTAATGCTCTACATATTCCTTGTGATAGCGTTCGTTCTGCAGGATGTAGTTGATCAGTCCCCCCAGGTAAGCGATATTGGTGCCGGGACGAATGGGCACATGGAGATCGGACACTGCCGCGGTGCGGCAATAGCGGGGGTCGACGCAGATCAGCTTAGCCCCCTTCCTACCCCGCGCCCTCCCGATCCATTTCATGGAGATGGGATGGTTCTCGGCGGTGTTGCTGCCGATGGCCATGATCACATCGCTGTGCTGGTAGTCATTCCAGTGATTGGTCATGACACCCCTGCCGAATGTGGCGCCGAGACCGGCGACCGTGACGGAGTGTCAGAGGCGGGCGCAATGATCGATGTTGATAATGCCGATGGCCCGGCACATCTTGTGGAAGAGGTAGTTCTCCTCACCGGTGCACCAGGCGCTGCCCAGCCAGTTGATGGCGTTAGTGCGATTCACGGTGACGGTCTTGCCGCCAACGTTAACCGTCTGAACAAGTGTCCGATCCCTCGTATCCTTGATCCTCTTCGCGATCTCGGTCAGTGCCCAGTCCCAGTCCTTAACCTCATACCTATCGGACTTCGGCGCACGATACAGGACTTCGGTCATGCGGCTCGGATTGAGCTTCGCTTTGCCCTTCTCATCATACACATAGGAGGCGTTGAAGATCGAGCTGCCCTTACTGCAGAGGGTACCTTCGTTGATCGGGTGGTCGGGGTCGCCCTCCGCGTTAACGATCTTGCCGTCCCGCACATTACAGATGATCCCGCAACCCACTCCGCAATAGGTGCAGATCGTATGGTACTCCTTGGTATACTTGATCCGAAACGGTTCACCTGTAGCCGCCGAAACCTTGCGCACGCCTACCGCCGTAAGCGCAGCAGCAGCGGCCGTTGCACCACCGAGCTTGAAGAACCCACGTCTGGTTAACTCTATACTCATATGTGCCTCCTACGTTCTTCTAAATTCGCGATATTATACCGTCTAGTTCGCTGTCTTATCAATATCCCCCTGCCGGCAGGCCATCTCCCCCGCGTTCACCCATTGAAGACCCGAGCCCGGAGTGAACCCCTCCTGTCTGGCCACCAGGTCATATGAAAGCGAGGCAAGGTTGTGGATGTCCAGAAACACCTCTCCCCCCCCTTTGAGCTTGCGTCCGTCAATGATCTTGCAGTACTGACGGCACTTCTGGCAGAAATTCACCCGGCATGCCTCTTGACCCTCGAGGGTGAAATACCCTAGATCCTCTTGTTCCTCATTGCCGCAGTACGGACACTTGATCCGGGTATGAACCCAACTCGTGCCACAGAGCCAGCATTGCAGCTCCTTCGCTCCATCATCTGCCCGCAGTACACCATAATGAGGCTTCTCTCCACATAGCGGGCAATGCCCCTCGCTCCACAAGCCTGTCCGAAGCGATTCGGATGTCTCCTGCAGACACCTCTTGTAGAACGACGACAGTGTCATGTTATAGAGAAGTGTAGCCAGGTCTTGCTCCCAATCGCCATCGGTAACCAGACGATCACAGAGATCCCGAACGTTCTGCTTGCAGATCCTCTCGGAAGAGTCCATAGCCAACTGCTCGGCATATTCCCTTAGCACTCCGGCGGGGCCCTTCAGTTCGGGGTTCGCTTCCGCCAGGACAACACCTATGCTTTTCAGCAGATCGACCACGTCTTGAGTGTCTAGCGGTACGTCCACCTGCAGCGATATGCCCGACCTTAGACTGTCTTCCACCTCTTTAAGGTCAAAGCTCGGGCCGGGGTTCACAGGGCGCTTGACAAAGAACGTCTGGACACACTCGTACATCGCAGAGAAGAATGGGGAAGCGTCGGAAAAACCTTCGTATAAGCGCGTACATCGCTTCAGATCCTTCTGTCTTTTCGTACGATGACGCTTATCCAATAGACCACTCCCCGTAAGAGGCACCTAGGATGGGAACAACTGGTGCTGATGCAACCCGGACAGAAAGCATGGGAAGCTTCCCTCGGCAGCCATGTTGCCCGATAGTCTAACCGAGAGCCATGTTCGCTGTCAACAGCCACGAGGATGAATTGCCGTCCGGCTCATACCGAAGAGGTCGTGTGCGGTTGCAGTTCGTGCAACACTTGTTCAGAGGCTGGTTTGGTAGTAGAATACAGACTCGATGCCGGTAGCGGTACAGAGGCGCTCGCCGCCTGGCATACTGCTGGTCATATACGCAACCTGATCGTATGCAAGATGGGAGTGGATGAGTCCCGGTGGGCTTCACGGACTTCAAATCCGCTGGTGGGCATTTCGCTATGTCCATGGAGGTTCGACTCCCCCCACTCCCGCTTTGCCCATGACATCGAGTTGAACTACAATACACGTGGCCGGAGTGAACCAGCACAGGCGCAACGTCGATCGCGGAGAAAGTGCCTGGTGCGTCTGTATGGTGACACTGG
>JBLRXG010000141.1:0-3441 GCA_047920855.1 Dehalococcoidia bacterium
GCATCCGGTTTCAGGAACTGTTTCACTCCCCTCCCGGGGTGCTTTTCACCTTTCCCTCACGGTACTGGTTCACTATCGGTCATCAGCAGTATTTAGCCTTGGAGGGTGGTCCCCCCAGCTTCCCACAGGATTCCACGTGTCCCGTGGTACTCAAGGACACAAGCAGAGACTTCCCCTTTTCGCCTACAGGACTATCACCTTCTTTGATTGCCCTTTCCAGAGGCATTCGGCTAAGAGGAAGTTTTGTAACTCTGCGGCAGACCTTGGAGTCCGCCCCTTGCGCCTTACAACACCGGGATAGCTTAGGATCCAAGTCCACTGAGCTATCCTGGTTTGGGCTATTCCCCTTTCGTTCGCCACTACTAAGGGAATCTCGGTTGATTTCTCTTCCTCGGGCTACTAAGATGTTTCAGTTCACCCGGTTCCCCCTCCGACAAAGTCGGAGCGCCCCGCTTTCATCGGGGCAGGTTGTCCCATTCGGGAATCCCCAGCTAAGCTAGCTAGACAGCTGACTGAGGCTTTTCGCAGTCTTGCCGCGCCCTTCTTCGGCTGCTGATGCCAAGGCATCCACCCTGTGCTCTTCTTCCCTTGACCCACGCCAGGCAGAACACAAAACCTATTCAATTGTTAACGTGCAAACTTACTCTCCGAAGAGAGCATGGGCATTATACAACAGGTCCCGGGCGTTGTCAAATCGCCAGGATCGATGGCCCGCTGGCATGGACAGCGAACGAAGATGAACTGGTTGTCCAAGACGACGAGCACGGCGATAGATGCCCTCGCAACCGCCCGTCAGCTAGCGACGATGCGTTCGTTGCCGGCCACGGGTGCACCCGAAAGGGGCTCTGGAGAGCCATACCCTGACCAGGGCTATGGTGATCTGGTGCTCCGGACTAGGTAGATCGGGTCATTGACGCCTCCTGCGGTGCTGGTACAATAGAATCCCGAATGGCAAGCATATGAGAACAACCATCGGTCTCCTGATCGTAGCCGCGCTAATCACAGCAACAGCAAGCTGCGTGAGTGCCGCGTGTGAACTGACCGTCGCCAGCGGGGCCGGAGGCTCAGTAGTCGCACCCGGAAACGGGACCTTCTTGCATGCGGCAGGCGATGTGGTGGGGCTGATTGCGGTTGCCGATCCCGGCTATCTGTTTGTCAACTGGACCGGCGATGTAGATACCGTCGCCGATGTCGAGGCCGCCGAGACCACGGTGATCATGATAGGCAGCCTCACGATCACCGCCGACTTTGAAGAGACCCCTCCAGATTTATACAGCCTGACAGTCACCGGCACCGCCGGAGGGACAGTGACGGCGCCCGGGGAAGGGACTTTCGAGTACGATCCCGGCACTGTGATCAGCCTGGCGGCGACTCCGACCGGTGGCTATGAGTTCATCAACTGGAGCGGTGACGTAAGCAGTGTTGCCGACGTGGACTCAGCCTCGACCACAGTGACCGTGGACGGCGACTACGCGATCAGGGCCAACTTCGAGGAGGTTCTGCCTGACATGTATAGCCTGGCCGTATCCAGCAGCGCCGGCGGTTCGGTGACTGAACCCGGTGAGGGGAAATTCACCTATGACGCGGGCGAGGTGGTCGGCCTCACGGCAGTAGCTGAAGAGGGCTACCGGTTTGTTGGGTGGAGTGGTGATACGGCCGTCATCGAGAACGCGGGAGCCATCTCTACCTCAATTACGATGCACGGAAGCTACTCATTGACGGGTAACTTCGAGCCTATTGCGGTGATCCGGTACGACCTGACGGTCGCGAACACTGGCGGGGGATGGGTGTCCACTCCCGGGACAGGGACCTTTTCCTACGATCAGGGCACGGTGGTCAGCCTGGCGGCGTATCCGACGGGCGGCTATAGATTTGTGGAGTGGACCGGTGACGTGGGCACCGTCGACAACGTCAATTCCTCGTCAACGACCATAACCATGAACGGCAACTACTCCATTCGAGCCAACTTCGAACCGACTGGCAGTGCCTGGTACTACCTGTCGATCACAAGCACCGCAGGCGGATCGGTGACCGCCCCCGGCGAAGGCACCTATGCATGCAGCATCGGCATGTCGGTCAGCCTGGTGGCCACACCGGCTACCGGTTACCAGTTCGTGAACTGGAGCGGTGACGTGGGCACCGTCGGCAATGTCAATGCCTCCTCAACGACCATAACCATGAACGGCAGCTACTCGATACGGGCTAACTTCTCTCAGGAATCATCGAGCCCTCCGGGGATCGATTACACGGCCGCCGAGGCCGAGGCACTGATCATCGCGCTCGTCAACAATGAGAGACAGAGCTATGGCCTGGCGGCCCTCAGTCAGGATGGTCTACTGACCAGTCTGGCCAGGGAGCATAGCATCAGCATGGTGGAGAACGGCTTCTTTGGCCATGAAAGATACCCGGGGCAGAGGCCCTTCAACTATGGTCAGCAGCCGGGGACGATACGGGGGGAGAACCTGGCGATGATACCGACCAGACGTACGGTTCCAGGTCCTTATCTTTCTCTACAGGAAGTGTGTGAGTGGGCAGTGTCAGCCTGGATGGGCAGTCCGGGCCACAGGGCAAACATACTCGAATCCCGATACGTAATTACAGGGGTGGGCGTGGCCTTCTCACACGACGGGAACTACCTGTACATAACCCAGATGTTTGAGGGGCCCTACTAGCCAGGACGCACCAATCAGTTGCTCATCGCCTGTGTGCAGCGTCAACATGCCTGTTCTCCCTTCCTCAATATCGGCGCGTTTCTGAAGCACCGTGACCAGAAGCGCGGTGATCGGAGAGACCACAGCTAGGATGGGCATAACCGGACGTCAGGTGCCGGCCGTGTCGCACACATTGCGGCGAAAGGCGCCCCGATATATCTCTAGCCCTGGTCTCAACGCCAGATAAGTCTGACCCACTAACGGCCTGGTCTTGCCCGGCTCTCCTGTGCAGCACCTGGAGAGGTAACTGGCCATAGGATCCTGAGCCCGATGGCATCTGTGTGTCCAGTCAGCGTTATTGACACATGTTGTGAACTGGTGTTATCGTGTGCAGGTCATAGTCAGCCGTGTTGGACTGTATCCTATACATTGCATGATTTACCCGTTCGTTCTGGCCCCCGAACGAGTGTGACTCGGGGGGCGGAAGGGCTGGGGTGGGCAGGGGTGATGTGTTGAGTTGGAGTAGGCGGGGAGTTTTGACGGTGGGGAGCTTTGCTGGCAGAAAGGGCGTTTGCTCTCCCCGCCCGAGGTTGGCGGCTATACATAGGGAGGTCGTCAACGGCAGTAACAGACAACCAGACTTAGGCAAAGAAAGACCTGCAGCAGGTCTCTCTTTAGCTTTGTTCAGAACGCGATGGAGGGACACATGCAGCAGCGTGCGGTTCAGCCAGACAAGGCTAAGAGCCGTGGTGGCTTGCGCGAAGTAGAAGGCTCAGGCCATTTGCTGCCC
>JBLRXG010000142.1:0-3404 GCA_047920855.1 Dehalococcoidia bacterium
CCTCATGCGTCTCCGCAGGTCCTTCGGTTTCAGATGAAGGTGAGAAGGCAGGTAGGTCAGTCGCAAGTTGGGGTATCGTCTCTTCAGTTGCAGGTTGTCGATCGCGGGTTTGAAGACGGCACAGGCGATTATCCGTGTGATGCTGGCTGAGCTATCGGTCGGTATCATCTCAGATGGGCTGTATGCCGGGATACGTTTTCATAATCCGGGAGGCCAGGCTCAGGTCTAGCAGTCCGTCTGTGTTTTCTCTCAGTATGGTGCGGACAACCTCACTGGCACGACTCAGCATGTCGGGGCGGCCTCTCTCCTCCCACACATCGAAGTTATGTCTTACACTTAGCTCGGGATAGAAGAACTCGTCCATCATGTGTTCGACGGTGTGGTCCTCCATCACATAATTGCCACCGGGTCCGACCTTCTGGATGGCATCGAAGCCGAGCGTGCTTTCGGTAACCTCTATGCCTCTTAGTAGTCTGTGGACCAACCCGATGATCTCATTATCGATGACGTATTGCTCATAAGAAATAGAGTTCCCCGAATCGAGAATACCTGCTGCCAGACGTATGCAGTCAGCCCCGGCCGTAGCCACCATAAGGCTGGATATTCCCTTTTCCACGCCGGCCTGGATATCCGGTCTTTTGGCCTCGGTCAGTCCGCCCGAGACATGCACAGGCAGATGGTAGCGCTTTGCCAGATGGACTGCGGCGGCATTCATCAGTGCCAGTTCGACGGAGCCCAGAGCCAGTTCCATTCGGCGAAGATCCATGACCATCGGCACTGCGCTGTACATCACTTTGGCACCCGGATTGAGGACCTGGGCTATGGCGACGCCAGCAAGAGCTTCGGCATGCATCTGGGCAAGCGTGCCGGCAAGAGTGGCGGGTGCGGTAGCACCCGCGATGGGCGCCGGAGCGCAGGTAGCCGGAATGCCGTGCGTAACGCAGAAATCGAGGACCTTCAGCGTATTGGTCTCAACAGTGAGCGGGCTTATCGGGTTGGTGATCACCGAGACGAACGGCCTGTCTCTCAGACTGTCCTCGCTCCCGGCTATAAGACAGGCGAGTTCATGCATCTGCTTGACGCCTTCAACGTTGCCGCAGCCACCCATGACGTGTTTTGAGGTGCGGTTGAAGGCATGGTAGAAGTCGTTCAGATGGTAGTGGTCTGGTGGCACGTCATGTACCTGGCAGGCTATGACGTAGAAACGAATGCAGTCCAGGTGCTCCACGATCGCTGCAGTGTGTGCGACATCCCTCAGCATAGTGAGCCGGTACCCGCCCGTTCTCATATCTAGTATGCGGAAGACCCGGCCCCCGTTGGCGAAGTGGACCCGGCCCTGTCCGAGATGCAGGTCGTTTCTGCCATCCCGGGAGTAGAGTGTGAACCGAGAAGGAGCACGGCCAAGGATCTCGTCGAGCCAGTCTCCGGTGAAGCGCGCTATCTGCCCGTCATCGTCGACCTGCGCGCCCGCCTTCTTGAGTATTCCCAGATAAGTGCTATCAGTTATCCTGATACCTATCTGCTCCAGTATTCTCCGTCCCGTTCGATCTATAGCGTCGAGGTCTGCATCGGTAGGCGACTTGCTGTATGGTAGGATCTCGGCCATAATCGAACTCTGGGTCACCTCGACTGGAGCACTCGCTCGATCGCTCGGAGCACCTGTTGCGGCTTGGGTGATGGATGGTGTTCGCGGAGTATTCTCCTGGCCTCCAGATTGCTGCGTTGATAGAGGTCGGTGGCGCCTGCCTCCTTCCATGAATCATACCGCGAGCGATCCAGCAGCCCGGGCAAGAATTGAGCTTCCATGAAGTTGTCGAAGGTGTGGTCGTCCGTGAGGAAGATCGAGCCCGGGCCGCCGGTAGCCACCCGCTTGATCGCTTCGATCGCCAGTGTCTGTTCGTTAACCGGAATCCCCCGGGCGAAGAAGCGGCTCATCGCTACCAGTTCATCGGCCATCGTCACCATCTCGAGCGAGGAGGTGTACCCGTACTCCAGAAAACCCACATCGTGAATAAGGTTCGCTCCGGATAGCATGCTCGTTATGATGGAGAACATGGCCTCGGCGCCCGCCTGAGAATCCATGACCTTGGCGTCCGAAGCTCCGGCGAATGCCCATATCGGCAGGCCGTAGAGCTCGTCACGCATATCGGCCAGTGCTGCCTGCGTGAGACTCCACTCGGGACAGCCGTATGAGACCACTGTAGACTTCATGTCGAGGACGCTTACGTTTGGCCCGAACAGGAATGGTGCTCCGGTGCTGACCATCTGGTGCACGGTGAGACCAACCAGGTTCTCGGCAATGCCCATCGCCATCGCTCCCGCGAGCGTGACCGGGGCTCCGCCGCCGGCGTTGGAACCCGAGGGAAGGCAGATGGGTATTCTGTGTTCGGCACAGAAGATGAGCTTGTCCATGATATTACGGGGAAAGCGCAACGGGCTGATGGCCTCCGAGTAGTTCAGCAGAAACGGCTTCCGCCGGAGGTTCTCCTCGCCCGAGGCGACGTGGCAGGCTATCTCATGTATTCTTGCTATGTCCTCAGCACTGTCGGCGATGAACACCACCGGTTTATTGGTGTTCCTGACCATCTCGGCAAAGACGTGGACGTAGATGTCCTCGATGGGCACATCTTCCGGATTGGCCATCGACATGACAAACGACATGTTGTCCAACCCATCAACCAGTCGGGCAAAACTAGCGACATCGCTCAGTACACTACGACGACGCTCACCGGTCTCCAGGTCCACCGTGAACGTCGCGTCAGAACCGGTTCCGTAGAACGAGTTGCCATTGGTAAGCTGCATCGCGGGGTTGCCCTGCTGATCATAGAGGTCCACCTGACGGGGCGCTGACTTGATAGCTTTCTCAACCACTGCGGCGGGCAGCCTGACCCAGTCGGGTTGATCGACCCTGGCGCCTGCGTCGGCCAGCATGCTGAGTGCGCCGGGGTGCTCCAGTCTAAAGCCTATCTCCTCCAGGATTCTCAGTGCTGCGGTGTGGATCGTACGCGCTTGCTCCCTGTTGAGCACCTTCAGGCGCGGTTGATGGGTGACTGCTTCTAATGGTTTCATATCTAACTCCTTGGATCGGCGATTCAGCTCGGTGAGTTATCGACACCGAGTAGTTCTTTAGCCTTGATCACAGCGGTGCCGGCGTCCGAGGCGTAAGAATCGGCCCCGATCTTCTGCGCGTACTTATCGGTGACCGGTGCTCCTCCGATCATCACCTTCACCTTCTTCCTGATGCGGGCCTTCTGCAGTGCGTCGATGGTATCGGCCATGGCCGGCATGGTAGTGGAGAGGAGAGCCGACATACCGAGGATGTCGGGTTCCACCTCCTTCGTCTTCTCAACGAAGTGCTCCGGAGGAACGTCCACCCCAAGATCGATAATGGTGAATCCGGCGCC
>JBLRXG010000143.1:0-3396 GCA_047920855.1 Dehalococcoidia bacterium
GTGCACTGGCAATCTCATACGATGCCTCGTGCCTCTATAGCAGTTGATCTCGATAAGCCGTTTGATATCAGACTGGATCTCTCTTCTAAGATCGCCTTCAACCCTATGCTGCTTGTCAACGACATCCCG
The DNA here is from genome assembly GCA_047920855.1 of Dehalococcoidia bacterium. GTDB lineage: Bacteria > Chloroflexota > Dehalococcoidia > GIF9 > AB-539-J10 > RBG-13-51-36. Next base: position 130 of record JBLRXG010000143.1, read on the forward strand.
AATCCGACCAACTTGCTCTTCACTCAGGTCTTTGACCCTGATGTCGGGATCAGTCTCGGTGGCAGCTAGGATTCGCAGGCTTGTCGTAGCTCCAATGCCGAAGATCCGCTGAAGCGCTACTCCGATCGGTTTCTCCTTGGGAAGATCTACTCCTGAAATACGTGCCATTAACTCACCCTAACTGCCGCGTGCCTGAAACCCGGCTACTCGCGAGATTCCGGTCTCCGGAGCGGATCCGTTGGTGGCCTCGCAGAGATGGCCACAACCGCAACGATCAATCGCAATTCGGCTCAAACTATCCCTGCCTCTGTTTGTGCTTCGGATTCTCGCAGATAATCCTGACCACACGGTTGCGCCTGACAACCTTGCACTTTCTACAGATCGGCTTTACCGAAGCTCTTACTTTCATCTCCTGTCACCATGCAGGCAAACCTTGTTATCATACGCTTTCTAAGGCTGCCTGTCAAACTACTTGAGGCGATAGGTAACCCTGCCACGACTCAAGTCGTAGGGGGACAGCTCAACCAGAACCCTGTCACCAGGCAGAATCTTGATGTAGTGCTTCCTCATCTTACCCGAGATATGAGCCAGTACCTGATGCCCGTTGGCCAGCTCCACCCGGAACATGGTGTTCGGCAAGACAGTGGTGACCTTGCCTTCAACCTCTATGCGTTCCTTCTTAGCCATCTCTCTCTGCCAATTCCTAGGTGAGTATCTCAACTCCGTCATTGCCTACGGCAACGGTGTGCTCAAAATGCGCCGAAAGACTGCCGTCCGCAGTGAGCACTGTCCAGTGGTTGGCCGCAACTCTGGTATGCCAGTCACCGGCGTTGACCATTGGTTCGATAGCAAGGGTCATCCCCCGACGCAGCAGGAGCTGCCGGCCGGTCGGAAAATTCGGTATCTCGGGATCTTCATGAAGATCTCGGCCTACTCCATGACCTGTGTACTCCCTGACTACAGAAAACCCCCTTGCCTCAACATAGCACTGGATCGCAGCTGATATGTCATCGATAGATGCGCCATCCGCCACCCGGGATACTCCCTCTTGCAGACTACCCTCTGTGACCGTGATCAGTTCCTCAGCATCTTTGCTTATCCGCCCGACGCCGACCGTCACTGCGGAATCAGTATGAAAACCGTTGAGTCTGACTCCGACATCCAGGGATACGATGTCACCCTCCTCGAGCACGCGCTCGCCGGGAATGCCGTGTACTATCTCATCGTTAACGGATACACACAGATTCGCAGGGAAGCCACGATAGTTCCTGAACGAGGGGACGACCCCCCGCTTGTCCGATTCTTCGGCTACTATTCTGTCCAACTGGCCAGTCTTGATCCCGGGCGAAATCTCCATCCTCAGCCTATCAAAAATGCCGGAGAGGATTCTGCCGCACTTTCGCATCGTGGCGATCTCATCATCAGATTTTATCACTACCATCTGGTCTATTCTACCGCTGTCCGCGGCTGATGTCATCCTCCGCGGTGAGTGCTCTCTGACCCGGTCAGCTCCTGCGCCCTGAGTGCAGATACTATCTGTCCTGCTACCCCCTGAATCCCCAGGTTGCCGTCCACTCTGACCAACTTGCCCTGCCTATCATAGTGGTCAAGGAGAGGCGCGGTCTCCGCAAGAAAGACAGCCAACCGTTCTCTAACTGTATCGGGTCTGTCATCGGGACGCTGATAGAGCTCGCCATTACATCTGTCGCACTTGCCTGGCGTTTTGGGCGGAGAGTTGATGGCGTGATAAGGCGCTTGACAGGCTCGGCAGAGCAACCTGCCGCTGAGCCGCTTCACGAGTTCCTCCTCGGGCACCTCTATGCATATTGCCTTCTCAATGTGTTCGCCCCGTTCTTCAAGAGCCCGGTCCAGAACCTTGGCCTGCTGCAAGGTGCGAGGAAAGCCGTCCAGAATACAACCGCGGGCACAATCGCTCCTATTCATCCGCTCGAGTATCATTCTTATGGTGATTTCATCGGGAACCAGCGAGCCACTCTCCATGTAGCTCTTAGCCGCGAGGCCTGTCTCCGACTCATTTTCAAGCGCCTGCCGGAACAGATCGCCAGAAGCTATGTGAGGCAGGTCGAGTTCCCTGGAGAGGATGTCCGCCTGGGTGCCCTTCCCCGCACCAGGAGTTCCTAGCATGATGATATACATTACTTAAGGAAACCCTCGTAACGGCGCATGGTCAGTTGAGCTTCCAGTTGCTTCATAGTATCCAGAGCCACGCCAACTGCGATGAGCATGGCCGTGCTCTCCAGCACAAGCATCCCTGCGCCTGTAACCTGCGAGGCAACAAAAGGCATTATCGCCACAAGCGCGAGGAACAGGGCTCCGCCAAACGTGATCCGTCTGATCACCCTGTTCAGATAGTCAGCGGTGGCCTTGCCGGGCCGAACACCGGGTATGAAGCCACTCTGTTGCTGCAGGGTCTGAGCCAGGTTCATCTGCTCGAATATGGTCAGGGTATAGAAGAAGGCAAAACCGATCACCAGCAGAAAGTAGACTCCCTGATAGAGAAACGTGTTGGCCTGGAATATCTGGGAGACCCTGTTCCAGAAATTGGGGTCGCCCTCGGGCCCCATAAAGAAGCTGGCGATGGTGGCCGGGAACTGCATTATGGCCAGTGCGAAGATTATCGGTATCATACCGGCTGTGTTGACTCGCAGAGGTATGTAGGTCGACCCCGACTGGCGGTACATGCGGCCGGCCCGAAAGCTGCTCCGGGCATATTGCACGGGAATGCGACGATGGGCCTCGACGAATATCACTATCAACACCAGGGTCGCTGCGCTAATTATGAGGAAGCCAGCCACCTGACCCGGATCAGGAGTAAGGAAGATACGCCCGATCATCGACGGCAGGCCGGCTACGATGCCACCGAATATGATCAGTGAAATCCCGTTCCCTATGCCGCGCTCGGTGATGAGTTCGCCCAACCATACCAGAAACATCGTGCCGGCCACCATTGTTGCCAGAATGGTGGCTGTAGTCAGCGGCCCAACATCGAGACCAGGGATTACTTGAAAACGGATCAAGGTAAGCATCCCGTAGCCCTGAAGGGCTGCCAGAGGCACGGTCAGCATGTGAGTGATTCGGTTGATCTTCTGGCGGCCGATATCACCTTCCTGGGATATCGCCTGAAGTCTCGGGATCACCGGAACCAGTAGCTGCATGATAATCGATGAGGTGATATAAGGGTAGATACCCGTGGCGACCACGCTAAACCTCATAATGGCACCGCCGCTGAAGAGATCGATCATACCG
>JBLRXG010000144.1:0-3386 GCA_047920855.1 Dehalococcoidia bacterium
GCCGGCCTGATCTTGCAGGCTCATCTTGTGCTAGAAATCGATACCCCCTCCAGGCTCATCTTGTATTGGAAGAGACTAGGACTATACATAGACCGGCTAGCTGCTGTATAGTGTTGAGCGGCGTGTACGTCGAAAGGCCTGCCAGTCGACGGGACTGAATGATGCTAGACGTTCGGGCACTACAGAAGGACACCGTCTACGAGGTGATGCTCCAGCAGATGTACAGCCTCAACCACATGTGGCTGAGGCTTGAGCTATACATAGCAGAGAAGGCCCCCAGCGATTACCGCACCGACGAGTATTACCAACTCTACGAGGACTATGGATCACATGAGGCCGGGAGGTTAGCCAGAGTTCTGGCCTTGCCGGGCGAAGGAATCCGGGATCTGGCCGCGTATCTGAGACATTCTCACTGGGCGGTTTTTGAGAACATCGATATAGCGGAGATGACTCCAACCAGTTTCAGAATGCGTACACTTGACTGCTCAGCGCAGAGAGCAGCGAGGAAATGGGGAATGCAACACTATGACTGCGGCACAGGCGGCCTGCGTGTTCGCAGAGGTTTCTTCACCAAGCTTAACCCTCAGGCAAGGGTCGAGAAGATCTTCGCCCCCTGTGACAACAGGCCGGAGGGCACACCTGAGAACATCTCCTGCGAGTGGCTGATCTCGCTCAAGTAGACCCGCTCGTGCCGGGCGATCCCTGCGACGCCTTCACAGAGCAAGCCCGGTCCGGTATCCCTCTGTGACGGCATCCAGAATCCTGCGCGGTTCGCAAGCATCACCGATGCAGTGCATTTCAGGAACCACACCTTCAAGGGCCTCGCACAGGCTCCGATCCGCCCTGTAACCAACGGCGATAACGACTGAATCTGCCTCTATGATTCTCTCCTCACCATCGGCGGTGGTTACTCGGATGCTGCCTTCACCGATTTCATCACAGGTAACACCGGTCAACAGGGTCACACCTCTGCCCCTCAGTCCATCAAGGAGGCGGCGTCGCGTCATGAAGAACATGTCGCCGGCCATACGCTTAAGCACCTCGACTATGGTCACCATTTTCCCCCGTTCGGCCAGATAGTACCCCGTCTCGCAGCCGACCATTCCTCCGCCGATGATGACCACATTCTGTCCCACTTGTACCTGTCCCGACAGCACATCCTGAGCCGGAAACACATTCGACCGTTCAGTGCCCGGTATATCGGGCAGGGTAGGGATGGCCCCAGTGGCAATGACAACGGCGTCCGGAGTGTTCCCCGAGATAATCGCTGCGGTCGCAGTAGTATTGAGTCTCAGTTCCACCCCCGCCTTCGTGACCTGCTTAGATAGATAGTCCACCCACAGCTGGATATCAGCCTTATGAGGAGGCAGTGCAGCCGCGTTCAGCTGGCCACCCAGCTTTGCACGCCTCTCAAAGAGCCTGACCTTGTGGCCCCTCATCGCCGCCACCACCGCGGCCTGCATGCCCGCTGGCCCACCACCGACGACAATCACCATTTTTTGTTTCTCGGCAGGCCGTATATCATACTCTCTCTCCATGCCGATCGCCGGGTTGACAACACATACCACGCCATTGGGAGACTGACCCGCCAGCAGGCGCTCGATACACTCCATGCATCCGATGCAGGGAATCACATCATCGGATCTTCCCTCAAAGAGCTTCTTCGGTAGGAAGGGATCGACCATCAGTCGTCGGCCCACGGCCACAAGATCGGCCCTGCCATCACGAATAGCACTCTCGCCGAGCTCAAGGTCCAGTCTGCCCACTGCGATCACAGGCACATCTGTGAAGCTCTTGACGCGTTCGGCAAGAGGAAGCAGGAGCCCGGGCTTCTCCGAGATCGGAGCCGTTGTCAGATATGACCCGGCGCCAAACGCAGATACATGAACCGCCTGGGAGCCTGCCTCAACCAGAAGAGGCACCACCTTCTCGGTCTCCTCCATACTGACTCCGTTCTCCACTCCCCACTCACAGGCATTGAGTCTCACCCAGACAGGATAGTCAGGTCCGACCTCCTCCCCGATAGCCCGGAGTATCTCGACAGGAAACCTCGCCTTGTTCTCAACGGATCCACCGTATTCGTCCTGACGCCGATTGGTGGCTGAAGACAGAAAGCTGGCGACAAGGTACTGGTGAGCACCGTGGATCTCCACCCCATCAAAGCCCGCCTCCACGGCACGCCTGGCAGCCGAAGCAAACCACTGCACTCGTTCGGCGATCTCTTCTCCGGTCAACTCATGAGGAGGTTGTCCGAAGATGCCCATAAACCTGGTTGGAACAATGACGGGAGACGGGTTAACCTGCACTACCTTTCCATCTCTCTTCTCCCATGTGGAGTGCATTATCTGGATAGCTATGGAAGTGCCGTGCTTGTGAACTGCGTCTGTCAGCCTCTTCCATCCCGGGATGAACCCGTCATCTCCCAGAGATGCCTGGCGACCGATTGTGCACTGCAGACCGGGAGCGCTCCCCTCAACGATGATCAGTCCCACACCGCCTGCGGCTCTGGCCTCATAGTAGTCGAGCATCCGCCGACTGGCGGCCCCATCTTCTTCGGCATAGCACGTTCCTATGGGAGGCATGACTATGCGGTTCTTGATCTGCATGCGTCCTATGCTCGTTGGCTCCAGGAGTCTCCTGAATAGACTATCGCTCATCGCTGACCTCTCCTCGCTTGGCCGAACCCGTGTTCTTTGGCCGCTGTAAGTGTACCACAAAGGCCGGCGCCGGTAGTGCAGCACTTCGATCTTTGTCGGGCCGTCTCTGCGTCTGCGGCGATCTGATCGTCGGAGGCTCACTTCATCGTCCCGCTGTGCCTTTACAGGAGACGTCTACAACCGTATAATTTGCCGGTCAGCCAATCCGGGCCGACCGCCTGTCTGCCGAACGGCAATGGCTGTCATCATCTGCGTCATGAAAGGCGGTGTGGGTTCCAGCCTCCCGGCGGACAGAGCATTCGCAGTGTGGTGAAATCGAACGCAGGAGGGGTGGCCGAGCGGCTTATGGCGGCGGTCTTGAAAACCGCTCTCCGGTTTACCGGAGCGTGGGTTCGAATCCCACCCCCTCCGCCGATTGGATGCCAATCCGATATCACAGGAAGGGGCTCCGGGGGGCCGGGCGGATAGTAGAGTGTTGGGTATGACAGAGCGGAGATAGGAAGTGCAGTGAGGACGCCGGCAACAAGCTGCGTAGTTGAGGCTCCGGGTTAGACAACATCAGAGAAGAAAGGAGACGATGTGAAGGTTCATGAGTATCAGGCCAAGGTGCTGCTCGCTCAGTACGACATACCCGTACCCAGGGGCAAGATGGCCTCTACTGCAGCGGAAGCCAGGGAGATAGCTGCTGAGATCGGCTGCAAGGTCATGATCAAGGCCCAGGTCTACGCG
>JBLRXG010000145.1:0-3354 GCA_047920855.1 Dehalococcoidia bacterium
GCGATCAGAGGCCTTGCCTGAGCGTGAATGTAGTTTTGAGCCGTCAAACTCGAGGTATTCTAACACGCCCTTGCGTATCAAGGCTCGTCTTGGGTAGAAGAAGTCCTGAGGCTCTAGTTCGCCGAACTCCTCTGCGCCAAGTATATCTTTGAGACTGTCGGCGGCGATTACGACGATGTTCCCGATTCCCGGCCAACTAGTTACCAGAACCGGGGCTTCCAGCGGAGGCTCGTGATACAGCCTGACTCCCATCGCTTCCTCAGAACCGCCTTTATTATATACTATGTATGGTGCTGCTCTGATGATGTGTTCAAGGTAGTTCGCGACATCTGGTGAAGAGCTATGACAGGAAAGGGGGTGTGCCAATGACGGACTGGGAGGCAAACCTTTCGCCGATTGCTAGAGAGAGACTGGCAAGGATCGGTGAGTTGACCGGCCAGGAGAAGGAGCAGATGGTTGATTCCCGGAAGATCGAGGATCTGCTCTCAGAGTTCTATCAGGATAGAATCGACCCCGATGGATTGTGGAGGAGGCTGAAGGTGGAGGGCAAGCCATCTCTCCTGAGGGAGGCTCAGACCAGGCTCATTGACTCGCTCAGCTTCGGAACTACGCCGGCCGAACTCCAGAAGAGGAGGGATGGGATTCTGGGGATCGAGACCCTTAAGGATGAGCCTGACATCCGCGCTCTTGAAGAAGGCCTCGATCTGGTGGATGGCCTGCAGAGGAAGTACAAGTCCGAGATCGAGCAGATCTACAATTCGATCAAGGTCGAGGTAGAGAGGAATCCACAACTCAGGGTGAAACAGGTTCAGCAAGGGCAGAGAATGGTGCTTGTGCAGATGACTGTTGATGAGGCGATACGGCAGCTCCCGCAATGGCAGGACTTCCTTGAACAGCATGAGAGGAAATACGGCAACGAGTTCGCCAGAGTCATGGAGAGACTCAAGAGAGAGTTGAGATAAGCCAGTCAGGATCAGCTCATTTGGCTATACATCTACGCGGATGCCGTCGTAGGCAAACTTGATGTAATCCGACTCCGTAGTGAGGTAGTCGTCGTAGCTGCGATTCCAGTATTCCTCTAAATGGACGAAAAGGACCTTCCGGGCCCCGATCCTGGTTGCCAGCTCGAGGGTCTGCTCAAGAGTATAGAGAGTTGTCCTTGAGACGTGATCCGGCGGATACGTGAAACCGTGCTTCAGGCCAGTCTCGAATATGCCTGGCTGTATGACAAGGAGGTCGGGGCTCTGAACCTCGGGCCGGTGTTCCGGAAACGGCTTAAGGTCGCAGGGAGCATACACGATCCTTCTTCCTGCTCTAATGAACACGTATATGAAGGCGGTCTGTTCACCGCGGTCCACGGGCAGGGCGTGAGTGGTCACCGGTCCCACCTCAATGGTATCTTGGAAAAGCACTATCTTGATGAATCCTCGCTGCTCGTAGGCGTCTGCCAGTGGTCCATATCGGGACTGTATTGTCCCCAGATTGCTGCCCAGCTCCTCAGGGAGCAGGAGTTGGATCTGCTTCTCGGGATGTGCGCGCCAGGTGCGGAAGTCGAGCGCTATATGCTCGACCACCCTAAGTCCCTCTATGTGGTCCGGGTCAAGATGAGTTAGCATCAGGTAGTCGATACGGCGGACATCGGAGCGGTTCAGCTGGCCTGCGATTTCTGCAGGTGTGTCGATGAGGAGGTTGATGTCGTGGAGGAAGGCGGATGGGCCTGTCCGGGCATAGGGCACACCCGTAGCCCTGGCTTGCCGGCAAACCCTGCATTGACAAAGGGGCTTGGGGATCACCATGCAGCCCCCAGAGCCCAATATCGTCAACTCCATGATCGGATCGCGACGTCATCAGACGGGGCAGCCGATCGGGCCCCCGTCGTTGTGGTGACCGTGGTTCTTCTACTTGAAGGGGTCCCAGCGCACGGTCTGTTTCTCATAGGCAGGGGGAAACAGCTTGAGAAACTCATCGTAGTACAGGAGCTCTTTGAATGTGGAAAACGGCATTCCATAGGCCGATGTGGGGCGGTTCCTGATCTCCTCGGGGTCGATCATCTCCGATACCAGTCTATCCATGACGTCATCGGTTCCCACCCCCATGGCGAACCGGAGCTTCTCGCGGTTGGCTATTTTCTCAGGAAGCAAATCCCGGACCGCCTCACGTAGAACGAACTTCTCGATCTGCCTCTCACCGTAGATCTTCCATTCCATAGGTATCTTCTGTGCCAACGCGACGACACTGGCGTCGAGGAAAGGCGCCCGGTAGACCATGGAGTTTGCCATCCAGGCCCTGTCCAGGCGTCTTAGCGCGGTGTTGTAGGCGATATCGAGTAGCTTCTGGAGAAGCTGCTCCCGATGGGAGTCATCTCTCACTGCCGGGTTCTTGAGCACCATGCGATAGCCTCCGAACAGCTCATCGGCGCCTTCACCGACCAAAACAACATCTGTGTACTCCTTAGCCATCCGCGAGACGTAGTAATTCGAGATGATGCCGGATATGCAGTCCTCATCAAAGCTCTCCAGGTGCCACACTGCCTGCGGGATAATGTCGGTGATATCAGAATCGGTTATCCGGTATATGTGTAGATTGTGCTCGAGTCCGAGGAACTCGGCCATCAATATGGCATTCTCCAGGTCAGGGCCGGGTGCGCTGTCGATGGTACCTGTGAACAGGTGCAGGTCGGGATTGTACTCCTTCGCGATGGCCGCGATAAGAGAACTGTCAATGCCGCCACTCAGCGCAACCCCCTGCACACCCGGCATTCTCTTCTGAACCGCCTCTATTAGTGCCTGACGAACCATGCTCGCGGCTTGCTCGAGGGTTTCCGGCGTATCCACAGCGGGAACGAAAGGCTGGAATTGATTGAGGCCTTCACGCGTGCTGTAGTAGTAGCCCGGAGGCAGTTCGTTGACGTCAAAGCGGATGTAGTCTATCAGTCCCTTCATCTCGGTGCTGAAGACCAGCAAACCGTGTTCCGATCCATAGAAGAGAGGTCTGGCGCCCACTTGATCGCGTGCCAGTATGACCTCCCCTTCATCAAAGACGGCACATGTGTAGCTTCCGTCAAGCAAGGAGAAACAGTCCTTACCCTTTCTCCTGTAGAGATCCGCGAAGAGTTCAACGTCGTGTTGTCCCTCCGCCCTTTCGTTGAACAACTCCCCGTCGAAAACAATGAAGGGAGGTCTTGATAGAGACGTGCAGCAGGTGTGTCCCGGTGTAAGGTTGATCTCGTTGGCACCCAGAGCGCCACTGCGGTCAGGCAACGTTCGCATTGCAGCATTATCCGGACCGCGATGCCGCATGTATTCCAACATGCCTTCGACCTCTGCTCCTGCTCCATCTAGCGGTTCTCGATTC
>JBLRXG010000146.1:0-3285 GCA_047920855.1 Dehalococcoidia bacterium
CATGAGGAGGCGGGCCGGTTGATAGACACCAGATTGGTCACACATCAAACCGGACCCGATGGAGTGCCCGTTAGAAGGCTTCTGATCGAGGAGGCAAGTGAGGTGGCACGGGAATTGTACCTCAGCCTGCTTATTGACAGTACGAGTCGCCTGCCGGTCATGATGGCCAGTGAAGCCGGGGGTATGGATATCGAAGAGGTGGCTCAGTCGGCCCCGGAGAAGATAGTCCGATGCACTATCGACCCTGCCACAGGTTTCCAGCCATTTCAGGGTCGGAAACTGGCCTATGGAATGAATCTGGGTGGAGGGCAGGTGGGAGAGGCGACACGGCTGATGATGAACCTGTACAGGCTGTTTCTGGATTGCGACTGCTCGCTGGTAGAGATCAACCCTCTGGGTGTCACCGCCGACGGGAAGCTACTGGCCCTGGATGCCAAGCTCAACTTCGATGACAATGCCCTTTACCGACACAGGGACCTGCAGGAACTCGAGGACAAGGAGCAGGAGGAGCCTCTAGAGGTTCAGGCCCGCGAGTGGGGGATCCAGAACTATGTCAAGATGGATGGTGACATCGGGTGTATGGTGAATGGTGCGGGACTTGCCATGGCAGTGAACGACTTGATTCAGCACTGTGGCGGCAGAGCTGCGAACTTCCTGGATATAGGCACACTGAACAACCCGGACAGGGTCGTAAACGCGTTCAGGATGTTCAGAACCGATCCGGATGTCAGGGCTGTCCTTGTGAACATCTTTGGAGGTATGGCCAGGGTAGACGTGATCGCCGAGGGGATGGTTGAGGCATATCGGCAGATGGACATCACGTTCCCGTTGGTTGTCAGACTCGCGGGGACTAACCTGGAGGAAGGGCAGCGGATCCTTTCCAGGTCAGGAATAGGCTTTATCGAGGCAGAGGACTTCTATGATGGCGCGTGCAAAGCAGTCGAGGCAGCGAGAGGAGCAGGGCGATGAGCATACTTATTGATGATGGTACAAGGCTTCTGGTTCAGGGGATAACGGGTAGTGAAGGCAGCTTTCACACGCAGCGGTGCATAGAATACGGCACAAGGGTAGTGGCGGGTGTCACACCCGGTAAGGGCGGAAGCCAGCATCTGGGAGTGCCGGTCTTCAACTCGGTCGAACAGGCTGTGGCTGAGACAGGGGCGAACGCCAGTCTGATGTTCGTTCCTCCGGCCTTTGCAGCTGATGGCATAATGGAGGCCACTGATGCCAGAATGCCTCTGGTGGTATGCATAACGGAGGGCATACCCGTACTGGACATGGTGAAGGTTCATCGTTACCTGGAAGGTAAGCCAACGCGGCTGATCGGGCCCAACTGCCCGGGGCTCATCTCTCCAGGCAAATGTAAGGCAGGAATAATGGTCGGAGATATTCACCTCCCGGGCAATGTAGGGGTGGTATCCCGCAGCGGCACACTCACCTATGATGTCGTATCTCAGTTGACGGGCCTGGGTATCGGGCAATCCACGTGCGTAGGCATCGGCGGCGATGCTCTCCCCGGCAGCACCTTTGTGGATATGCTACAGATGTTTCAGAAAGACCCTGAGACCAGGGCTGTGGTTCTTATCGGTGAGATCGGTGGAGTTATGGAGCAGGATGCAGCGGAGTTCATAAGAGCCGGGATGAACAAGCCTGTGATCGCATTCGTAGCAGGCAGCACCGCTCCGCCGGGAAAGAGAATGGGCCATGCGGGAGCCATCATCACAGGCACGGCCGGCAAGGCTTCCGAGAAGATCAACGCGCTGGCGCAGGCCGGAGCCACATTGTCCTCTCATCCCGCTGAAGTCGGCCTAACCACACAGAGAGTGCTACAGAGCATCTAGCTTATAGCGGCAACAAGATTGGGCTGACCCCGGTCTGCCTCGACAGGTCGTCATTATGCGGTACCCTCTTATCGAAGAACTGGCGGTTCCACCAAGTGCTGCGGAGTTGTTCCACGTCATAAAAGATAGGCGATGCAGCTTCTTCCTGGACAGTGGCATGGACCCCAAAAGGCTGGGCAGATACTCATTCATGGGCAGCGACCCGTTTCTCGTGGTAAGCAGCCACGGCTCAGAAGTCACGTTGACTCGCGGCCGCGAGCGCGAGGTGCGGTGGGGTAATCCCTTTGATGTGGTATTTGGACTGCTGGATGAGTACACGCTGGATCGCGGCCCTACACCGGTGCCGTTCGTAGGGGGTGCGGTAGGCTACTTCGGTTATGACCTGTGTCACTTTGTGGAAGATGTACCTTCCACGATCGTGGACGATGTCCATATTCCCGAGTGCTGCTTCGCGTTCTATGACTATGTCGTCGCATTTGATCATATGGATGGGAAGGTCTACGTGGTTGCCACTGGCTTTCCCGACGTGGATGAAGGACAGAGGTTGAAGAGGGCCAGGCTCAGACTCGCTGAGTTGAAAGAAAGGTTCTGCGCCAACTCTCCGGGCGTGCTGGGCGGCCAAGGGGAGCGGGATGGCGTGACTATGGGCTCATCGTGCGATGAGGGAGGTGCCGCCGCCTCTCTTCGCAATGCTGGACAAGGCAGGGAAGTCCTGCTGAGGGCGAGTTTCACTCGTGAGGAATACGTTAGAGCTGTGGAGAAGGTGCGCGATTACATCGCCGCTGGCGATGTCTTCCAGGTCAATCTGTCCCAGAGGTTTGATGCCGATCTGCAGGCCTCACCCTATGACCTGTACAGAAGGCTCCGAGCAGTGAACCCCGCTCCGTTTGCCAGCTACCTCGACCTCCCCGGAGTGACTGTGGTAAGTGCCTCTCCGGAAAGGTTTCTGAAGAGGCAGGGTGATCTGGTGGAGACCCGGCCGATCAAAGGCACGAGGCCGCGAGGCAGAGATGCAGTTGATGATGACCGCCTTGCGAGGGAGTTAACCGGCAGCGCCAAAGACCGAGCGGAGAACGTCATGATCGTTGACCTTGAGAGGAACGACCTGGGACGGATCTGCCGCTACGGCACGGTACAGGTCACCGAACTGGCTGTTCTTGAGACGTTCCCCACCGTGCATCACCTCACCTCAACTGTGATAGGCAGGCTCCATGAAGGCAGCAAGAACACCGACCTGCTGAAAGCCATGTTTCCGGGTGGCTCTATTACAGGTGCGCCCAAGGTAAGAGCGATGCAGATCATCGATGAACTGGAGCCGGTGAAGCGGGGGCCCTATGGCGGGGGGTTTGGGTGCGTGGGGCTCGATGGCGAGATGGACATCGCGCTGACGCTGCGCACGATCGTGATTCCCCTGTCACGCTGTGATGCGCGGACCGGGCACTGG
>JBLRXG010000147.1:0-3283 GCA_047920855.1 Dehalococcoidia bacterium
GAGGGCGATAAACGAGTGCCTATCCAGGATAGGGTACTATCCGGAAGTTATGCAGGTGCTGAGTTCACTGGGAGGGCAGTACAAGCTGATCGTTGCCTCGTGTACACCGCACGATTTCCTCCGCTTCTTGCTGGCGGATATCGAGCACCGCTTTATGCGTGTCTTCTCCTCGGTCTCCGATTACAGGCAACTCAAGAGCCCCGATTTCTACCGCAACATATGTGAGGAGATGGGTGTCAAGCCGGACCGGGCTGTTCACGTTGGTGATAACTGGCAACTGGACTTTGTGAACTCTCGAGAGGCGGGACTGCACGCTTTGTACCTCGACAGGTCGGGAGATACGGATCACAACTCTATAACAGATCTCACTCAACTCGAGCCGTACCTACTCTGAGACTTCTCGTCCTCAGGACATCTCGTCAGGCATGTCACGCCACTCTATTTCGCTTCCTGCATCCGGGGCACTCCCCGCTGACCTCAGACCAGATGCCGGATGAACGACCGCTCAGCTTGAGCCAGGCAGGGCACACATATATAATTGGGAACGTGTCACCAGAGACAGCAGCAGAGGTAAGTGACGTGTCCACGGCGACTGCCAGGATAGTGGAGCAGTTGAAGAGCTCCGTGGCGGGGGGCAGGCACTGGTATGTGGCCTTGCTTGAGGCCATACGCGCGTGGAGTGCCCCTCAGGAGCATTATGACGGACGGCACTATCGCTATCTTATTGACAACGAAGTCTTCGACTGGCTAGCACTGGCCGAAAGGCTGTGCGAAGAACTGGACGGGCTCATTCCGGATAACGAACGCGTCGCTCTTCTCTTCTTCGGGAAGCCGCCCGTTGCCCAGTCCAGGAGCGAGTTCAGGAGCTTGATAGGCGCCTCCAAGTACCGCTCTCACTTAAACTACTTCTATGGTGTCCTGGTGGAACGGTTCCTTATCCTGGCAGTAACCGAGGCAATCAGGAAGGAGCGGCGAGTCGCAGGCCTGATTAGAGATGACGGCATAGCAGATGAAGCGTATCGTCGCATCTACGGAGCAGATCAGGCCACGTTGCTCAGGGAGTTCAGAAGGCAGAAGAACTACCCTCAGCTAAGGTCTATCGATCTCGACGAGCTGGATGAGTTCACTTACTGGCTGTTCAAGAGGCGGGTAGAGAGGGCCGACAAGTCGTGTGTGGCCAGTGATACTAAGAAGGCCCTGGGAAGGCTTCACGAGTTGGCAGCCGCCAGTTCGAGATCCTCGAGTACCAGGACGACTGGAAGCACGATGTCTGGAGCATAGCATTCCATTCGTTACCCTGAATCCTGTCGCTACTATGCCGTTCCGGTGTCTGTGGCCATCGTCAGGATAGCTCCTGCGCGATCCTACCCAGCCTGTCCTTGAGAGCAGCGAGCCTCTGCCTTTCCTTCTCGACGATATGACCTGGTGCCTTGCTCAGGAAGGCTTGATCCTTGAGCCTGGCGTCGAGTTGCTCGATTCTTGACCTGATCTCGTCGCCTTCCTTGCCCAGTCTCTCTTTGTGTACCGACGCCAGGTCGCCCATACCGGCCCAGGGCATAACTACCTCGGCCTCTTGCAGCACCAGCACGATCGCCTGGTCATCCGCAGGTCGATCCTGCCCTCGGCTGAGTATGTGCAGTGGGCGGGCCTTGGCAAGCATCTCTATCATGGCAGCTTCCGCCAGGAGACCAGACAGGAGTTCGCCGGTGTAGACCCTGGCCTCAACCCATCTGCCGGGTGCCACCTTGTTCTGGGTCCGCACGTTTCGAATGGAGCGGACGATATCAATAACCGCATCCATAAGCCGTTCGGCTCCTGTGTCAATCGCCGAGTGATCGGGGGCCGGAAAAGAGGCTATCATGATCGAGTCGGGGGACTTGACGTCATCAGTTGCTGGCTCCGGGGGGATACCTGAATCAGCCAGCCTTCGGCTGAGCCTCTGCCAGAGCTCCTCGGTGACGAAGGGCATGAACGGGTGGAGCAGACGCAACGATTGCTCCAGTGAGCTAACGAGAAATGGCAGAGGAGACGGTCCCGAATCGCTGCGGATCCGCACCTTGGCGATCTCAACATACCAGTCACAGAACTTCGACCAGAGAAATTCGTAGATCTGCTGTTCTGCCTCGCCAAACCGGAAATCCCGCATCAGCGTGGTGACATCAGCGATCAGCCGGTTCACCTGGCTCACTATCCATCGGTCTTCAACAGTCTGCGGTCGCGACTCTACTGGATCTATGTCAAGATGATGAGAATCCATGCACTGCAGGATGAACCTTGTGGCATTCCACAGCTTGTTGACGAAATTGCGGCCGGATTCGAGCCTGTCTCTGCCCAGACTCGTATCATTCCCCGCTGTAGTGCCAGCGGTCAACGCAAAACGAAGAGCGTCGACACCGTATGTCTCTATAGGTTCAGAGGGATGAGTGGCACTGGCGTTCAGCTTGCTGCGGCTCATCTTCTCACCGCTCTTGTCCCTGATAAGCCCGTGAAGATAGACGGTGTGGAATGGTACCTCACCCATGTTCTCCAGTCCCATCATGATCATCCTGGCCACCCAGAAGAACAGGATATCGTAGCCCGTTTCCATAACCGAGCCTGGGTAGAAGTAACGGAGGTCATCGGTGTCCTCCGGCCAGCCCAGGGGAGAGTGAGTCCACAGTGCAGAGCTGAACCACGTGTCGAGCACATCTGGGTCCTGGATTATGTGTTCTGATCCACAACGTGCGCAGTGCGCTGCCTCCTCGATCGAGGCTGTGATCTCCGTGCAACTCTGACAATACCAGACCGGAATGCGGTGTCCCCACCAGAGTTGCCGGCTGATGCACCAATCCCGGATATTCTCCATCCATTCGAAATAGAGCCTGGTGAACCGCTCCGGGATTATCGTTATCCTGCCACCTCTGACCGCTTCAATGGCAGCCTCCGCTAGAGGTTGTGTCCGAACGAACCACTGCATACTGACATTGGGCTCGATCATCGCCTGGCAGCGACAGCAGTGCCCGACCGCATGAGTGTAGGGCTCGGTCTTCTCCAGCAGGTTGGCCACCTCGAGGTCTGCCAGTATTCTCTCGCGACAGGCTGTCCTGTCAAGTCCCTCGTAGGGCCCGGCGTTCTCGTTCATAGTGGCATCCGGGTTCATGACATTCACGAGAGGCAGGCTGTGTCTCCGGGCTATCTCCAGGTCTGTGGGATCATGGGCCGGCGTGATCTTGAGCGCCCCGGTGCCGAAACCTACATCGACCACGGCGTCGGCCACTACGGGTATCGTCCTGTTCACGATGGG
>JBLRXG010000148.1:0-3250 GCA_047920855.1 Dehalococcoidia bacterium
ATGCTCCGTCCTTGAAGGCAGCTGTGGAGATGGCCGAAATGCAGGCGGAACTGGCACGCATCCAGATGAGAATGGCACAGGACCAATACGACAGGGCCGGAGAAACCTGGAAGGCGCCGGAAGGCTGGGAGTTCCTGGAGGAGCCTATGGAGTATCTCATGGGACTGCTAGGGCCTGACGAGTCTGCGGCTAAGGCGAACCTGGACATGGCCAGGCTGAACTGGCAAATGGCGGAGCTGAACCTCGAGACGGCGAGGCAGAACCTGGAGATGGCGGAGATAGTTGCTCCCTACGATGGAGTGATAGCCGATATTACCATAACTGAGGGACAGGCGCTCTCGCCCGCGGCGTTGGCCGCTCCGGCGATAACGCTGCTTGGCGCCGGCCGGATGCAGATGCGCGGGTTCACCGATGAACTGGACATCGCCATGGTCGAGGTAGGCCAGAACGTGACCATCACACTGGATGCCCTGCCCGACGAGGAACTGCAGGGCAAGGTGGCGTTCGTCTCCCCGATAGGTACCGTCATGTTTGGAGTGGTGTCTTACGAGACAGTGATAACACTGGAGGACTTTCCTGACGTGCTCAGAGACGGTATGAGTGCTACCGCTGACATCATCGTTGAGCGCCGCGACAATGTGCTTCTGGTGCCGAACCGGGCCATTCGCGGTACTCGAGATGAGCCGGCTGTTAGAGTCTACATCGACGGGCAGGTTGAGGACAGACAGGTCGTGTTGGGCCTGTCCGACGGCATACACACAGAGGTGGTGTCTGGATTGGAGGAGGGAGAGCAGGTGGTGCTGCCCGCTCACGTAAGGGGAGCCGATAATCTGTTCCCGATGGCAGGTGCCTGATGCTGGAACTCGACGAGATAACCAAGATATACCGGGCGGGGCAGACGGAGGTTCCTGCCCTGCGTGGTGTGAGCTGTCGGATTGAAGACGGCGAACTGGTGGCTATCACCGGGCCTTCAGGGTCGGGCAAGTCCACCCTCATGAATATCATAGGTTGTCTCGACACCCCAACATCGGGGCGATATCACCTTGATGGCACGCTGGTGAGTGAGTATAGCGATGATCAACTCGCCGGAATAAGAAACAAGAAAATAGGCTTTGTCTTCCAGAGCTTCAACCTGTTGTCCAGAACGTCAGCCCTGGCCAACGTGGAACTGCCGCTCATCTACAGCGGTGCAGACAATCGACGACAACGGGCATTGGAGGTGCTTGACCTGGTGGGATTGGCCGGGCGGGTCACTCACAGGCCCAGTGAACTGAGCGGAGGAGAGCAACAGAGGGTTGCCATCGCGCGGGCCCTCGTCAACAACCCGTCTCTCATCCTGGCTGATGAACCCACGGGCAACCTTGACACCAGAACGAGCGAGGAGATCATCGCCCTGTTCGGGGAGTTGAACAGGAAGGGAATGACCATAATCGTTGTGACCCATGATCCTGAGGTTGCCTCTCGTACCCAGCGCACCATCAGGATCCGCGACGGTAAGATAGAGTGATCGTTCGTTCACAGGTACGGGTAACCCATCAAGTGCAGATAAGGGTAGACAGATGAAGCTGTGGGACTGCATCGTCATTGCCATAGGAGCTCTGCTCAGCAACAAGCTGAGGTCGATCCTGACCATGCTGGGCATACTGATCGGCGTGGGCGCCGTTGTCTCCATAGTGTCTCTGGGGCAGACGCAGGAGGCTGAGATGGAACAAGCCTTTGCGTCACTCGGCGCCAACTCGGTATACGTCATGCCTCGTGACATCGGAGGGCTTGCCGCAGGAGGAGCCTCATCGCTGACTCTGGAAGACGCGCATGCCATTGCCCGCTACGCTCCCTCGGTAGCGGGAGTGGCGCCGGCCGCACAACGCTATAACATACAGATCGTTGCCGGCAGAGAGAAGCTTACCGTCATTGTCGCCGGGGTCACTGCGCCATACGAGTGGATAAACAACATGAGCCTGGCCACAGGAAGCTTCATAACCGAGTATGATGATAGATCCAGGTCAAGGGTGGTGGTTCTGGGTAGCGAGATAGCTAAGAGCCTCTTCGCAGAGATGGATCCCACCGGCCAGGGCATGAGGATCGACGGGCGGCAATTCGAGGTCATCGGAGTGTTGGAGACCAAGGGAGTTGGGTTTGGCTCTGAGGATCTGACGGCATACATTCCCCTATCAACCTTCTATGCCACTGTGGCTCCCGATCAGGTAACCGCTCGCGGGCAGACGATTCAGAGCATTGCGATTCAGGCAAACAGCAAGGATGAGATAGACCCGGCGATCGACGAGATCACTGCCATCCTCAGGGAACGCCATCGCATCGCCGAGGGGGAGCAGTCAGATTTCCGGGTCATCAGCATGGAATCCATAGCTGCTATCGCCGGGGAGATGCTGGGCCTGATCCAGTTGATCCTGGCTGCCATAGCGGCCATTTCTCTGCTGGTCGGCGGTATCGGGATCATGAATATCATGCTGGTCTCGGTAACGGAACGGATAAGGGAAATCGGCCTGCGCAAAGCTGTAGGTGCCAGGCGGCGCGACATTATGACCCAGTTCCTTACCGAAGCTGCTGCACTCAGTTTCTGTGGTGGTGCGCTGGGGGTGGGTCTGGCCTGGATTCTGATCCAGGTCGCAGCCGGTATCGCGACAAGGGCCGGGTTTCCCGTGAATGCAGTGCTCTCCGGCGACGTGGTCTTCATGGCCCTGGGGGTGGCGATCGCAGTCGGGCTTGTCTCAGGACTATATCCGGCAGTGCGGGCCGCCCGATTGGATCCGATCGAATCCCTGCGTCACGAGTAGGCTACTTGCCCTGTATGAGCGACAGGAACTCCGTACGAGTAGCTGCTTTACTGCGGAAGATACCCCTGACCGACGATGTTATCACCGATGACCCCGGCTTCTTGATCCCGCGCATGACCATGCACAGGTGTTCCGCCTGGATCACCACGGCCACTCCATCCGGCTGGAGAGCATCAAAGACGGCGTCCGCTATCTGCTTGGTCATGCGTTCCTGAAGCTGGGGCCGTCTGGCACAGATCTCCACCACCCTCGCCAGCTTACTCACTCCCACGACCTTGCCGCCGGGGCTCGGTATGTATCCCACATGAGCAATTCCGTAGAAAGGCAGAAGATGATGCTCACACATCGAGTAAAAGGGAATATCGCGCAGAATAACCATCTCCTCATACCCCACCTCAAAATCCACAGCCAGTTCGGCTTTGGGGTCAACATCGATTCCGGAGAAAAGCTCGGCG
>JBLRXG010000149.1:0-3242 GCA_047920855.1 Dehalococcoidia bacterium
GGCAAAGCTGATAAGCTAATCTCCCGCTCACCGAAGAAAGGAAACCCGCTATGCCCGCCGATGTAAGTATGGACAGGATCGTGTCGCTGTGTAAGCGCAGGGGATTCGTCTTCCCCAGCAGCGAGATATACGGCGGCCTCGCCAGCTGCTGGGACTACGGCCCCATGGGCGTTGAGCTCAAGCGCAACGTAAGGGATGCCTGGTGGAAGGCGATAGTCCACGAGAGGGCTGACGTGGTGGGACTGGACACCTCGATCATGATGCACCCGCGGGTCTGGGAAGCGTCCGGTCACGTCGACGGTTTCGCAGACCCCATGGTCGACTGCAAGTCCTGTCGCCTCAGGTGGCGCGCCGACGAACTGGAGAAGCAGGTATGCCCCGGCTGTGGCGGCGCACTTACCGAGCCGCGCATGTTCAACCTGATGTTCAAGACCTTCATGGGGCCTGTCGAGGAGGAGGCGAACATAGTCTACCTCCGCCCCGAGACGGCGCAGGGCATATTCGTGAACTTCGAGAACGTGATCACCACTTCCCGCAAGAAGCTGCCCTTCGGCATCGCCCAGATAGGCAAGTCTTTCCGCAATGAGATAACGACGGGCAACTTCATCTTCCGAACAAGGGAATTCGAGCAACTGGAACTCGAGTACTTCGTGAAGCCCGGCAGCGATGGCGAATGGTTCGACTACTGGGTCAAGGAGAGGTTCGAATGGTACGTCAACCTGGGGATCAGGAAGGAGAACCTCCGCCTGCGCCAGCATGACAAGGACGAGCTCGCCCACTATGCCAGGGCCTGTTACGACATCGACTACCTCTTCCCGATGGGCTGGTCGGAACTGGAGGGCATCGCCAACAGGGGCGACTTCGACCTTACCCAGCATGCGAAGGCCAGCGGTAAGGAGTTCCTCTACTTCGACGCTGAGGCCAATGAGAAGTACGTGCCGTACGTTATCGAACCATCTGCAGGCGTGGATCGCTCTGTCCTGGCCTTTCTCATCGATGCCTATGATGAAGAGGATGTCGAGGGAGAGAAGAGAACCGTCGTGCACCTGCATCCGACCCTGGCCCCCATCAAGGTGGCCGTCCTGCCCCTGAGCAGAAACGAGAGGCTGACTCCCCTGGCCAGGAGCGTCTACAGGAGACTGTGCTCGAGCTTCGTCACCGACTACGACGATTCCCAGAGTATAGGCCGCAGATACAGGCGCCAGGACGAGATCGGCACTCCCTTCTGCGTCACCATCGACTTCGAGTCCCTGGAGGATAACCAGGTTACCATCCGCGACAGGGACAGCCTGGCGCAGATCCGGGTGCCCGTTGAGGAACTGGCTGCCATACTGGAGGCCAAACTCGGGGGCGAAGCGTTCGATGCTTCATCGCTGTGGGCAACAAGGGAGAAGTGAACATGCCTAGCTATCGCGCGTCGGCGAGTCTTGCCAAACTGGCGACAGCAAGTTTTTCTCACCATTGCATCGATAACAACTGGCATCTGCTGCAGGATGCGACTCGATTCTGAACGCGATATAGAGAACGTATTGACACTCATGACGAAATAGATCATCATATAGCGTGTTACCACATACACTGGACAAATCAAGCTTAAGAGCGTACAAGCTAGGAGAGCAAGTAGGGTTTCTATCCCACCCCGTGATGGAGGTGAAACGAGGCCAGTCGGTCTGTGGTTAGCACGTCAACTCGTTATAACTGGCAAGTATACTGGCGTTCGGGTTTCAGACGCCAAAAGGAGTGCAAGATCAGCGTTGACTCTGTGGCCACTGAGCGATAGGCTTACGATTGAAATAACGCCTCATAGCAATCGCCAGAGGACTTGAAAGGAGAGGCAGTTTGAGTGATCTGTTTACATTGACAGGAACGAATATCGTCATATTGGCCAAGAACTATAATCCATCCATCATCTCTAAAGAGTGGCTATACAAGAAGAACATAGTTAGGGAGACAGTGACTAACTTTGTTCATACTCCTCCGCTCTCGCTTGTTGAAACTGAACACACTTCATTTGTGCTCGATGACACGAGATTGCAGATATCCCTGAAGGGTGTCACGGCAGAGAGGATTGAGAGCTTGCCGTCCGTCGCTTCCCGCTTTGTCTCCTGCTTACCAGAAACCCCGTTTGTAGCCGTAGGATTCAACTACAGCTACAGCGTTCCAGCAGAACACTGCCTTGTGAAGGCCCTATTAGCCCCTAATGAAGCTAAGCTCAAACAGTTGTTCTCAAAGGAATACGAGCTGGGAGTTATAATGTCCTTTGCGTTCAAGTCATTCATCGTGCGGATGACTGCCCCTCCCACAGTAGGCAAGACCACACACATGACGATAGATTTCAACTTCCACTCTGATTCTCAGGGTCCTGACGAGGTCAAGAAGAAACTTGAATTGCACCCTGAGACGGTCAGCAGAGCTGATGATATCATGCGAGGGCTGTCTCGATGAGAACCAGTCCTGGCCAAGTTCGCTCAACGGGAAGCTGGCGAGGGTCGACGAGAGACATTGACTGGCTTATCACTGAGCCTGCGGAAGAAGAGAGATTCATCCTGCTCGGAAATTCTGCAGGGCTTACGAGAGAAGACATAGAGGAGAAAGTAAGGAGAGCAGAGGGCACTGTCAAGGTCGCACTAGCCATATCTTCTGGGAGTCTAAAGCCCACAGACATTCTATACCTGATGGAAGAGAACGCCGTACTTCGACAAGAGATAGCGCGGATAAAACAGCAATTATCTGAGCTCGAAGAGCGGATACCTCAGGAGAAGGTGATTGTTCTCAGAGAGATATCCAAGGAAGAAGCCAAGGAGCAGATTAGACATCTTTTCTCAAGCGGGAGAACGCTTTACTATTCTGACATCGCTGAGGAGTTAGCGTTGGATCTTGAGTTAGTTGTAGATATCTGCCACGAACTGCGTCAAAGCAGGGAACTCACGATCGATGAAAGTGCACTACGAGCTTGATGATGCACTGAAGGCGGAGAGGATTGCCGTGAAAGCTCGCGACATTGATAGAGTACGGTTCGGTAAGGGTACACATGCACACAAGATCCAGTCGACAACGCTAAGGGGTTCGGCCTTCTGTGTGATTGAGGTGCCACTCAAGGCTGTCATGGAACGAAAGCCTTAGAGTCCAGTGCCTCTATGTTGCACACTTGATGCTCTGGTCCTCGGATAACCAGGTTACCATCCGCGACAGGGACAGCCTGGCGCAGATCCGGGTGCCCGTTGAGGAACTGGCTGCCATAC
>JBLRXG010000150.1:0-3226 GCA_047920855.1 Dehalococcoidia bacterium
GAGGGGACAAGGCCGTGTTCCCGGAGCCTCAACCTCTTCTCAGCAACGCCCCGAGCATCCTTGGACTGGATGGCTCCGAGAAGATGGGCAAGAGCCGCAACAATGCCGTCATGCTGTCTTCTTCCGAGGATGAGACAGCCGCTTATATCAAGACAGCCAAGACGGATGTGGACCGCCTGATCACCTACGACCCGGTGGGCAGGCCCGAGGTTTCAAACCTCCTTCTGCTTCTCTCGCTCTGCACGAAGAAGGATCCTGAGACTCTCGCCTCGGAGATCGGGAACGCCGGAGCATCCCGACTGAAGTCGCTTCTCACAGAGGCGCTTAACGAGTATCTTCGGCCTCTCCGGCAACAGAGACGCGAACTGGAACAGGATCCTCAGTTGATCCGCGATGTGCTCAAGAAGGGAACTGCCCGGGCCCGGGACGTGGCCCGCCAGACCCTGGCTGAGGTAATGCAGGCCATGGGCATGACTTACGGGATCCAGAACCATGAGGGGTGACCGAGAAGGACAGGCACAGCCCGACTTGAGCTTGACGGTGTAAGGCAGCCTTTGACGTGAGTCCTGACAGCACAGCCAAAGATGCCCTCGTCAGTCAACTACTTGACCTGGGAGTCAGGCCCGGCGGTGTCCTGCTCGTCCACACGGCGTTTTCTAAGATCAGACCCGTGGTCGGCGGTCCGGCCGGCCTGATCGCAGCGCTGCAGGACACACTCGGCCCGGACGGCACCCTCGTCATGCCCAGCATGTCCTCCGACGATGACAACCCCTTTGACCCTGCGACAACCCCCTGCCCGGACATGGGTGTCATCGCCGAGACGTTCTGGCGGTTGCCCGGTGTACTGCGCAGCAACAGCCCTCATGCGTTCGCCGCGATCGGGCAGAAGGCCGAAGAGATAACCGCCCCACATCCCATCGACGTTCCCCACGGACCGGACAGCCCGGTGGGTCGTGCCTGCGATCTGGACGCACAGGTACTGCTCCTGGGCGTGGGGCACGATGCCAACACGACCATTCACCTTGCCGAGAACGTTGCAGGAGTGCGGTACAGGCGCGAGAAGTCCGTAACGGTTCTTGAAGACGGCAGGCCTGTGCGCCTTCACTACAGGGAAATCGACCACTGCTGCCAGAGGTTCTCGCTGGCGGACCAGTGGCTCGACGAGCGAGCGCTCCAGCAGCGCGGCACCGTCGGGCACGCCCGGGCAAGGCTGGCACGAGCACGCGACATCGTCAAGGTAGCGACTGCACGTCTCCGCACAGAGGAGACGGTATTCCTCCACCCCGTGGGCGTCGATGAGGAGTGTGACGAGGCACGCGGAAGCCTGCTATAAGAACTCAGTTGCATCACCTGAGTGTTCGGTCCCTCGTCTCTATTTCACCGGGTGATTGACATACCGGAATCGGTCATTATACAGTTCATATCGCAAAGCAAGCATCGCGAACAGACACGGACGGACAACGGCCGAATGCCAACCGTCTCTCTCAGCTACGTGACGATACGTCAGGAGGTGAACGATGATCAGGGGTTCGCTCGTACTGCTTAGACCGGTCCGCGACCAGGATTGGCCGTTTATCGAATCTTGGAGTCATGATCGGGAGGCCCTCTGGGGTGCATTCCAGCGTCATCAACTGGACCACGTGCCGCTGCTCCGACAGGCTTACCAGCACTCCGAGTTGCTAAGACGAGAAGGTGGACTGTTGATCGTTCAAACCCTCGATGCCGGGAAGGCCGTAGGCTTCGTACGCTACTCCTTCATCGCTTACCCCGATGCCGACTTTCCCTGTCCCGACATCGGATTCGGCATACCCGATGTCGAGGCTCGGGGCAAAGGATACGCCAGGGAGGCGGTCGGTCTTCTGACGGACTACCTCTTCTCGGGATACGCATCCGAACGGATCGTGGCCTTCACAGACGTAGATAACTCGCCGGCCCAGCGTGTGATGGAAGGCGTGGGGTTTCAGCGGGAAGGTATACTGAGACGCGCCATGTTCCGTGATGGACGCTGGCACGATATCGCTATATACGGAATACTGCGGCACGAGCGAGAGTCGGCATCCACAGGCTCGTGATCCGACGGGCGACCGATGGCCGGCATGTGGTGTTGCAGCGAAAGGCACACATTGAACCAGGAAACTCTGAAACAAGAATGGGTTAACCTCGCCCCCGCCTGGATCAAAGAGGCAAGGGAGGGGGTGAATGCGAACCGCACGGGACTGCTTGACGGGCCCATGCTCAAGTCCTGCGGCAACGTGAGTGGTCTTCGCGTACTGGAGTGCGGATGTGGCGAGGGTCGCTTCTGCCGGCTGCTGGTAGAGCGTGGAGCGGCTAATGTCCTCGGTCTCGATCTGTGCCTTCCCATGATCGAGGCAGCTTCAGAGATGCAGTCTGGGAGCGACGAGTATCGCGTTGCGGACGTGCAGGACCTGAGTTTCCTGAGCGATGGCACATTCGACCTTGCCGTGTCTTATCTCAATCAATGCGATCTAGCCGACTTCGACGCCAATAACAGGGAGGTATTTCGAGTTTTGAAACCCGGGGGCCGATTCATCGTCGCCAACCTCCATCCCATGCGGTCTGCCGTGGGCGACTGGCACAGGAGCGCAAACGGGAAGAAACTGCACATCGTCCTGGACCACTACTTCGAGGAGGGAGAGCGAAACTGGCGCATACTGGGAGGCAACGTCACCAACTTCCATCGCTCTCTATCCACGTATGTCCTCTCCTTCATGAACGCTGGGTTCAGCATCGTGGATATTGTCGAGCCCACGGTTACAGCGGGGCAACTGAAGGATTACCCTGAACTGGCTGATGAACTGCGAGTACCGAACTTCATCATCTACGTACTGAAGAAGCCAACAACGGGTTGATGAGAGCCAGGTCTTGCCCGGTCACTCGAACCGCAGCCCAGGAGGTGCGAATACATGGATGATTACCGAGCAGACACGTATGGAGAGCGCATCGCCAGCGTCTACGATGACTGGTATGACGAGTACGATGAGACCACTCTGTCGACTCTGCGCGAGCTTGCTCAGGGGGGACGGGCGCTGGAGCTTGGAATCGGCACCGGACGCCTCGCATTGCCCCTGCAACAGTCGGGGATCGAGGTGGAGGGCATTGACGCTTCAGACGGTATGATCGCCAGTCTACGCAGCAAACCCGGTGGCGACAAGATCCCAGTGGTAACGGGAGACTTCGCCGACGTCGCCGTCGACGGTCGGTTCGA
>JBLRXG010000151.1:0-3195 GCA_047920855.1 Dehalococcoidia bacterium
TGATAGGGATGCAGAATGGGGTGTTGCAGTTGTTACTGTGTCGCAACAAAGACGGTTGGTCGCAGCCCTTCAGCCTAGAACCGAAGCACCGGGACTGGCGTCAATCCAGCATCGACTGGTATTGCACTTCTGCTGCAGAACTGTTACTTTAGATGATAGGTGAACTGCCATCATGTGTGGTGTGCAGAGAGTGATAGGATGAGGAAAGGTAACGGTTGAACCCAGGTACTGCCCCTGTGTCTGTACCCGGCGGGGTGATGATTGGCTATAGAGGATTGACGGCCAGGAGGTGACATACCATGGGCTGAGATTCGAGGAAGACAAAAGCTTACAGGAAAGATAGTTTCAAACGCAGCAAAGTTCGAATGACCGATAGCGAGAGGTGATAATGAAGACCAAGAAGCTGATCTTAAGTATCCTATTGTCTGTTGCTCTGATAGTATTCGTACTGAACCTGTCGTGCACAATTGCCGGAGGCGGGCGTCACACAGTGGGGGTCTTACCCGACGGCACGGTGGTTGCGACGGGAAACAACGACGAAGGGCAGTGCAACGTCAGCGGCTGGACCGACATCGCCCAGGTTGCAGCAGGCTTCAGTCACACGGTGGGGCTCAAGGACGACAACACCGTGGTCGCCACGGGAAGGAACATCGAGGGGCAGTGTAATGTCGGCGGCTGGACCGACATCATCATGGTCGTTGCAGGCGACTGGCACACGGTCGGGCTTAAGAACGATTACACCGTGATCGCCACGGGGAAGAACGACGCGGGGCAGTGCGACGTCGGTGGCTGGGCGGGCATCAACCAGGTAGCCGCAGGTGGGGCTCACACGGTGGGACTTAAGAGCGACGGCACCGTGGAGGCCACGGGCTTGAACAACGAGGGGCAGTGCGATGTCGGCGGCTGGACGAACATCACCCATGTTGCCGCAGGAGACTGGCACACGCTGGGGCTTAAGGACTGCGGAACCGTGGTCGCGACGGGCAAGAACGACGACGGGCAGTGCGATATCGGCGGGTGGGCTCTGAAACCCATGGCGGACGATCCTCCGGGTACACATAACCTCATCATCGCCAGCACTGCCGGCGGTTCTGTGGCTGCTCCCGGCGAGGGTATTCTTGCCTTCTGCGAAGGTGAGGTGGTCAACCTGGTAGCCGAGGCCGCCTCGGGCTATGGCTTTGTCAACTGGACCGGCGATATCGGCACCATTGCTAATGCCAATGACGCTACTACCTCTATCACCATGAATGGCGACTACTTCATCACCGCGAACTTTGAGCAGACGGCACCTCTATTCGACCTGACCATCTCCGGCACCACCGGAGGCACGGTGACCGATCCCGGTGAGGGAGCTTTCGCATATGCGCAGGGAACAGGAGTTGAACTCGTCGCCGAAGCTGAAGAAGGCTATGGCTTTCTCAACTGGACGGGCGATGTCGGCACCATCGCTGATGCCAGCGACGCTACGACCACTATCACCATGGATGGCGACTACTCCATCACTGCCAACTTCGTGGCGGTATACGATCTCAGCATCTCCAGCACCGCCGGAGGTACGGTGACAGCTCCGGGTGTAGGGACCTTCACATATGCCCAGGGAACAGGGGTCAATCTTGTCGCCGAAGCCGAAGCAGGCTATCGATTTGTCAACTGGACCGGCGCTGTCGGCACCATTGCTGATGCCACTGATGCTTCGACTACCATCACCATGAACGGCGATTACGTCATCACTGCCAACTTTGCGGTGAAGCAATCCTTGAACTGGCCGCTGATTGGCGGGATACTGGGGGCGGTGGTAGTGGTAGCGCTGGTAGTTTTCTTCGTGCGTAGAAAGTAAGTCAGCTCGACAGAAAGCCGATGAACTAGGCTCTCCCGGGTCGGGAGGGCGGCTGTGGGGGGCCTGTTGCGCTTGTCTCAGTGGCACCGGCTGTCCGAGCAATGAGGCAGCGAGCACCGACCGTATCGAGCGGGCCAGGTCAGTCGTTTCCTTCTGGCAGGCCGCCTTCCATCCACCAGAATCGCCGGGAGGTGGTCAGAATTCGCCTCAGATGATCTGAAGAGCGAGTTTCAGTTCTGTGCATTACCCTGGAATCCCTTCCGAGCGTCGCCTTCAGCCCGGGGGTTGCAGGCAGCGGGCCTCCCTGGTGCCCACCACCATCATCCTCACGCGGGCCAGGGTTGAGCAATCGTCGCCACCAGAAGCAGTACCAGGAACACAACGACAAGCAGAGCGCCCAGAACCATATCGTTCGAGTGTTCGCCAATAACGGGCATGAATGTCTTACCGGCGGAGAGGCGAATACGTTCGCTCTCTCTCCTGGCACTATCGATCAGAAGCATCCTTGTCT
Source organism: Dehalococcoidia bacterium (assembly GCA_047920855.1). GTDB lineage: Bacteria > Chloroflexota > Dehalococcoidia > GIF9 > AB-539-J10 > RBG-13-51-36. Next base: position 2,349 of record JBLRXG010000151.1, read on the forward strand.
CCTCGAAAAGCCTTTCGCCGGTGGCGCATGCACGAATGAGGCTCTGAGCACCCTGCCTATACCAGCGGTCAACGCTCAGCCAGGGTGGCAGGCTGAAATGAAAGGGGTCATGCTCGCTGCTTCTTGTCCCCCGACGATTCCATGCCAACACCCCAGCAAAGACAGCGGCCCCCAGGGCTAAGGGCAACAGGATGTCCTTGATGTAGTACCATGAGTAGATGTGAAGACCACCCAGGTCTGCTACTCCGTGAGGAGCAAGCCCGTTGAACATCTCCGCCACCGGGATGACCAAATGGTTCAACATTAACCCCGGCGCAAGGCCCATTGCCAGGACGCCGACAGCCAGCACACCGGCACCACCGAGCATCCAACCAGGGGCTTCTCGGGTCCTATCAATGTGGCGACGTGCTTCGTCCGAAGGCGGGCGGAAGAACGCGTAATAGCTCATTTTGAGAACGTACAGAATGGTGCCCGCACAGACAACAACAAAGAGGATATCTGCTGCTCGCATCCAGGCGACGTGAAAAGAGTTTGCCCCGCCAGCTAAGTACTGCGCCTGCACCAAGCTGTGGTGCAGCATGGACTTGGACACGAAGCCATTGAACAGAGGAATCCCCATAAGGCCCAGGGCTGCAATGCACCATATCGCAGTAGTCAGAGGCATTCTGCGCCAGAGGCCGCCCAGCGAAAACATATTGCGCTCATGCGTGCAGAACACAATGGAGCCCGCCACCAGGAACAGACAACCTTTGAAGAAGGCATGGCTGATGACGTGATACAGGCTGCCGGCCAGCCCGATAGTACCTTTGTCGCCGAGATAGGCGAGACAGCCAACTCCGAGAAGGAG
>JBLRXG010000152.1:0-3189 GCA_047920855.1 Dehalococcoidia bacterium
CTGATGACCGACCCCTCAGGGAGAATCATCGACTTCCCCATCAGGTCTAGCTTTCGTGACGGACTGGCACCCATGGAGTACTTCATCTCTACACACGGTGCCCGCAAAGGACTGGCTGATACCGCTCTTAGGACATCGGGGAGTGGTTATCTTACGAGGCGCCTTGTCGATGTAGCACAGGATGTGATAACGGCTGAAGCCGATTGCGGCACCACCGAGGGTATATGGATGTCCCGGCAGGGTGCGGACGGGGCCCTTCCACCTTTTGAAGAACGGATAACAGGATATCTGGCGGCAGCCAGGATCGTTGACCCGAGCACCGATGATATCATCGTCGAACGTGATGAGGAGATCGACGAAGATAGGGTGAAACGAATAGTTGCCTCCGGTGTTACGGAAGTGCATGTTCGCTCACCGCTCACCTGTCGGTCTCAGTTCGGCGTATGCCGGAACTGCTATGGAAGGGACCTGGGGAAGAAGCAACCGGTGAGACCGGGCACAGCTGTGGGTGTCATTGCTGCTCAGAGCATCGGTGAACCTGGAACTCAGCTCACACTTCAGACGTTTCACACGGGAGGCATAGCGGGCACCGACATCACCACCGGATTGCCTCGTGTAGAAGAGCTCTTCGAAGCCAGGACACCGAGCGGCAATGCGATGCTCTCCGAAATCGATGGCATAGTTGAGATAACTCACTCCGATGGGGAGAGCACAGTCAAGATCACCAGTTCAGAGTTCTACCTGGATGAATACCTGCTTCCGGCCGGTGCTAAACCGGCTGTAGCTGACGGTCAGTTAGTCAGCGCTGGTGCCGTGGTGTTCTCTCTACCAGAGGAGGCAGGAGAGGCAGTACAGGCGGTGAGTCATGCTGAGACCGGCGAGCCGCCAGGTGCGGTAGCCAGAGTGTCGGGGCAGGCGCTTATCGAAGAGGATCGAGTTTGCATCAGATATGAAGAGAGGGAAGAACGCGAGTACAGCGTTCCTCAAGGAGCACACCTGCTCGTTAGATCGGGTGATGATGTCAGGGCAGGCGACAGGCTCACCAGGGGGCCCATTGATCCTCATGATATCTTGCGCATCATGGGAAAGGACGCAGTCCAGCGATACCTCATCGACGAAATACAGAAGGTGTACCGGGCGCAGGGTGTAACCATACACGACAAGCATATTGCAGTCATCACTCAGCGTATGCTGAGCAAGGTGAGGATCATCTCATCGGGAGATACGAAACTGCTGCCTGGAGAGTTGATTGACCGGTTCGAGTACGAGGACATAAATGCCAGGGTGCTTGCTGAGGGAGGTGAGCCGGCGACGGCTCAGGCCGCGCTGCTCGGGATCACCAGGGCGAGCCTGAGCAAAGACAGCTGGCTTGCAGCGGCATCGTTCCAGGAGACGGGCCGGGTTCTTGTCGATGCCGCGATCAAGGGCAAGCTTGATAGACTCAGGGGTCTCAAGGAAAACGTCATTCTTGGCAAGCGCATGCCGTCCCAGGTGTTGGGCCAAGACATCGACGACAAGAAGCGATTGATGGAGGGTTTGGCTGGGGAGGCGGAGACGACGGAGATGGCTGATCCGGAACCTGATGCCTACTAGAAGTCGGCTCTCCGAAGGCTAGCAATGCGACTCATCTCAGGGAGAACCACGGCCGAGGATGGCTCGATAGACTCCGACCTGCGTCCCAGGCGCCTGAGCGAGTTCATAGGCCAGGAGAGAATCAAGGACAACCTCAAGATCGCCATTGTCGCAGCTCAGAAGAGAAGCGAACCTTTAGATCACGTGATTCTGTACGGCTCTCCCGGTCTGGGGAAGACTACGCTTGCCTACATAATCGCGGCCGAGATGGGCGTAAGCATCAAAGTCAGTTCCGGGCCGGCCATAGAGCGCGCCGGAGATCTGGCAGCTATTCTCACGAATCTTCATGAGGGCGATGTCCTGTTCATCGACGAGATGCATAGACTCAGTCACGCAATAGAGGAGAAGCTCTATCCAGCGATGGAGGACTTCGCTTTCGACATCTTCCTCGGCAAAGGGCCATCTGCCAGGAATCTGCGACTGAGTCTGCCTCGCTTCACACTGATAGGCGCCACTACCAGGTTCGCCATGGTTAGTCCTCCTCTTCGGGACAGGTTCGGAGTGGCATATCATCTTGACTTCTATGATGAGGCAGCGATACATACGATCCTGGAGAGGTCGGCATCCATCCTTGGTATTGAGGCGGAGCGAGAGGGGCTCATGCCCATCGCCGAGCGCGCGAGAGGAACACCCAGGGTGGCGAACCGTCTCCTGAAGCGCGTGCGAGACTATGCTCAGGTCATGGCAAGCGGGGTCATCACCAATAAGGTGGCTCTTGAGGGGCTATCAAAGCTGGAAGTGGATTCCGTGGGGCTGGATGACATAGATCACAGGGTGTTGCACACAATAACCGACAAGTTCGACGGGGGGCCCGTTGGCCTTGATACTATTGCAGCTTCCATCAACGAGGACGCCGATACAATCATGGATGTGTACGAGCCCTATCTTCTCCAGCTGGGATTTCTGGAACGCACGCCTCGGGGCAGAGTAGCTACCCGGCTTGCCTATGAGCATCTGGGGCTGCCCTATAGGAGAGATATCGAGTCCCAGCCCGGATTGTGGAGTCAGAAACAGAGCTAGTTGCTAGCTTTGTGGCCTGGCCTGCATCCAGACCGGAACGGCGAAAGCACACAGGGAAAACAGCAGTATCACCCAGCCCCACGGCTCAATACTTCCCCGGCTCACCCACGTTACCGCCAACAGGATACACAGCGGGGGGATCAGCAGGCTCATGATCTTGTACCTGCGTGGCTTGAGGCGGATGAAGGCGATAGTTCCCGCAGCCAGTGCAACGAAACTGATAACTATCCATGGCGCCTTTGCCTGTAGCCTTGCCATCCATACATCGCTTGTCAGGAACTCACTTCCTGTGCCTATAGATAGGAACCAGCTAAATATCACCGGCATCGGAGCAAGCATCAGTGACGCGTAGAGCCAGTCCCGCCTTGCGGTCTGTTTCATTATGTAGCTAAGGGCATACACCGCCAACGGGATATAGATGAGAGCTGCGATCCATCCCCACCCCTGGGGAAGATTGAGAAGGAGTATTCCGGTAACCACCACCGGCATGATGTAGTAGCCAAGCCACGGGAAAAGCCAATATGGCTTTTCCCGTGG
>JBLRXG010000153.1:0-3167 GCA_047920855.1 Dehalococcoidia bacterium
GGAGGGCGAGGGGTCCGGGGAGGCTAAAGGATTGACTCAAAGGAAAGGTGATAACTCATGAGCGAGGAAAGCTACGTCTGGGGAACAGGTAAGCGGAAGTGTGCGATAGCGCAGGTCAGGCTTTTCTCCGGGCAGGGCGAGATCATGGTCAACGAGAGGCCCTACCAGGAGGCATTCACCCGCCTTGAGCATCAGCGCAAGATCGAGCAACCGTTCGTATCCACCGACACAGTGGGCAAGTTCAGGGTGACAGCGAAGGTGACCGGCGGTGGTCTCAGCAGCCAGGCCGAGGCGATTAGGCACGGCATTGCTCGAGCCCTGACCAAGGAGAACGAGCTGTTCAGGCCGATGCTGCGCAAGGAAGGTCTGCTTACCCGGGATTCCCGGATCAAGGAACGCAAGAAATACGGGCTGAAGCGGGCCCGCAAAGCACCGCAGTACACCAAGCGCTAGTCGAGTTCACAGGTCAACCAGGCTTCACGTACGCCCGGGACTTCACATCGTTGCCCGGGAAAACACAAACAGATATAATAGGATTGGTCTGCTGGGGATTAGTCTAGCGGTAGGACGACTGACTCTGGATCAGTTAGGCCAGGTTCGAATCCTGGATCCCCAGCCAGCGTGGCGCATTCGTCTAGAGGCCTAGGACACCTCCCTCTCAAGGAGGAGATCACGGGTTCGAATCCCGTATGCGCTACCAGCAAACTCGCTCTCTCCATTTCTTGCTGCACATCTTACAGGGACGCACCACACACCCGGTGCAACTCGCGGCCTGAAGGCGTAGAGGTGCTGAGATGTCAACCAGCTGTAAGCATCTAGTCCTTTTGAAGATACTGTCAGAATAAGATATGATGGTTGAGAGGGAGACGGAGACTTGCCGTCTAAGGTAAGAGACAAGAGTGTAAAATGCAGAAGTGCCCGTTGTGTGAAAGGAAGATCCGAGCAGGTGATAGGTTTTGTTCGGCGTGCGGATGGGATGTCTCGGATCACGAGCTGACCCCGCTCCAAATAGCGAGAGTACAGGATGAAGTCCAACACGCCAGGGACGGGGCCATGATCTTCACTATCGGAGGGATCGCATTCGTGATGATCGCTCTTGCCCACGTGATGCTTGATTGGTACTGCATGGCTGAGACTATCCCAAGTAGATGGTTTCTTGCGTCGCCCATGGGTTTTTTTGGCCTCTTCATGTTTCTCGGGTTGGCTTGCGGTTTCTTCGTAACCCGATATAGGAGGAAGGAAACCAGGCTCAGAACGCTGCTGAGGGATAGGCCGTGTTCTCGATAGTTTTATTGAGGATACGGTTGCTGCGCCAATACCCAGACAACTGTGTTCGCCAGTCTCCTCAATTTGAAGCCCAACGATGTCGGTCGTATCTCAGCAAGGGTAGTGGTTGAGAGGCGCGTCAAACTGCGTGGATGACCCGTCTCAGTCGTGTGACCGGCACACGTGCGTCTGCTTACCGCTCTACCATCCTTGCGGGCAGTCGACTGCTGCGCTATACTTGCCTGTCGGCTTCTCCTCGGGGCCGGCAAATCCACATCGGGAGGTAGGACTATGACTGTTTCCCTGGGTATCTTCTCTCTGGCTGGCAAGGTAGCACTGGTGACCGGTGGCAGCCGCGGCATTGGAAGGGCCATCGCCGTGGGGCTGGCCAGGTTTGGTGCGGACGTTGCGGTTACCGGCAGGAAGCTGCCCGACCTCGAGGAGGTGGCGGCAGAGATCAAAGGGCTGGGACGGAAGTCGATGGCTGTGGCCACCCACGTCGGTAGGATGGATGAGGTAGCTGCCCTGGTGCCCAGGGTGAAGGAAGAATTTGGGAGGATTGACATACTGGTGAACAATGCCGCCACCAATCCCACCATGGACCAGGCGCTGGAGGTGGAGGAGCGGGCGTGGGACTCCATAATGAACCTCAACCTTAAGGGGTTGTTCTTTCTCAGCCAGGCTGTCGCGAGGGTGATGAAGGAGCAAGGCGGGGGCACGATCATCAACGTTGCATCCGTGGCGGGGATCACTCCCGACATCTTGCCCGTCTACTCCATCAGTAAGGCTGGCGTGATAATGGCGACCAAGGTGATGGCGCAGCAGTGGGCGCAATATAACATCAGGGCGAACGCGCTGGCGCCGGGACTGATCAAGACCAAGTTCAGCCAGGCGCTCTGGGACAACGAAGATATTCTGCAGGGTGCTATGCTGTTCACTCCCATGCGTCGCCCGGGCGAGCCTGACGAGATGGTCGGGGCGGTTGTCTTCCTGGCGTCCGATGCCTCAAGCTACGTGACCGGTCATGTCCTGGTGGCAGACGGCGGCGTAGCCATATAGACAGGTAAGCCTTGCCGGCTTGATCTTGCATAGCTGCAGTCATCGCATACGGTCGTTGACACTCAACCGCCGCCGGTGCTAACATCTCAATGCTGAATATCATAACAAGGAGGGTCTCATGGCTTATGAGAATCTAATCGTGGAACGGGAGGACCTAACTGGCATAATCACCCTGAACAGGCCGCCGGCCAACCCGATCAACCTGGCTGTACTGAACGAACTGGATGCGGTGCTCACGACGTGGGAAGCCGACAAAGCTGTTCGGGCCGTGATCATAACAGGCGCGGGCGACAGAGGGTTCTCCGCTGGCTTCGACGTGAAGACGGCGGGCACGCCGGACGGGGAGAGGGCCATGTCCCGCGGGCAGGAGGTGTTCAGCCACATCGAGAAGTATCCCAAGCCTGTCATCGGCGCCGTCAACGGGTTCGCTTTGGGAGGCGGTTGCGAACTGGCAATGTCATGCCACTTCAGAATCGTGGTGAACGGCGAGCGCGTTGTGCTGGGCCAGCCCGAGATCGACCTCGGTATCATACCCGGCTGGGGTGGCACGCAGCGTCTGCCCAGGCTGGTGGGGAGGACCCGGGCCTTGGAGATGCTGCTGCTGGGCACCAGGATCACGCCTGCCCAGGCCCTGGACATAGGGCTGATTACCAGGATTTCCGAGCCGGGCCGCTTGATGAGCGACGCCAAGGCTTTTGCCGGCACACTGGCCAGGAAGGCGCCGGTCGCGGTGCAGATAATACTCGACGCTGTCACTCGTGGACTTGAGACCACCCTTGATGAAGGGATGAGAATAGAACTGGAAGGTTCGAACAGGGTAGGTAAGACGAAGGACGCCGTTG
>JBLRXG010000154.1:0-3151 GCA_047920855.1 Dehalococcoidia bacterium
AAAGAATCAACTCGGTAACCGGTATTATGATGCAACAAGGAGCACTTTGGTAACACTTTGTTTTGACGCAACACGTCACCTCTGCATTCAGTGACCACCCCTGGATCCTGCCGTTTCAGAGTAGCTCCATGGTCTTCCTGTACGTGGGCACATGCACAGGCCATCCGGTTTTCTCCTTCAGGAACCGCGCGAAGCTGAGCGCTGCCTTCTCCTCGCCGTGGGTGACAAATACACCTCTAGGTGGCACACGAACATTGGAGAGCCAGGCCAGGAGTCCGTCACGGTCGACGTGAGCAGAAAAGCCGTCTATCTTCTCAATGCGTGCCTTGACCTTGTGCATGTTTCCCAGCAGACGAAACTCCGTGGCACCGTCGAGCAGTATTCTTCCCGGCGTTGCCTCCGCCTGGTAACCGACGAACAGAATCGTACTCCCGGACCGCGTGATATTGTTCACGACGTGGTGCTTGATACGACCGCCGGTTATCATGCCACTTCCGGCGATGATGATCACTGTCTCCTTGATATCGTTGATGGCCTTGGACTCGTCCGTGCTCTGCACCATTATCAGGTTGTCGAAGCTGAAGAAGGAATCGCCCTCGCGAATACGTCGCATCATCTCCTCGTCGAAGAGCGAAGCGTGACGCCTGAAGACTTCGGTGATCTGTATTGCCATAGGGCTGTCAAGGAAGACCTTCAGTGGCGGGATTTCCTTGCGCAGAAGCAGTTCGTTCAGGTGATACAAGAGTTCCTGGCTCCGCTCCAGGGCGAAGCTGGGTATGATGATGTTACCTCCAAGGCTCACAGTTCTGTTGATGCACTCTCGCAGTTGCTTCTGAACATCAACGCTTCTGATTTCCTCTCGGCTACGGTCGCCGTAGGTGGATTCAATGGTGAGGTATTCGGCCTGGCCAAGAATAGCCGGGTCATTGATAATCGGACGGTCGGGTTCACCGATATCGCCCGAGAATACCACGGGGTGCTTCTTGCCATTCTGACTGATGTTGATGGCAACCACCGCGGCCCCCAGGACATGTCCTGCTTCATCGTAACAACCCTCTGCATTGTTGCCGACTGCGACACAGTTGAGGTACTCCACTGCCGAGAAATGGGGCTTGACTGCCTCAGCGTCTTTCACAGTATACAGAGGTATTTCAGGATACGGGCCGCTACGCCTTTCTCTCTTATGGCGCTCTTCCTTGAACCGGGCGTCTTCTTCCTGCAGATAAGCGGCATCGAGGAGGATGATCTGGGCTATCTCGGCAGTAGCCTGGGTGCAGTATATCTTGCCCTCAAACCCGTCTCGTACCAGCTTGGGCAGAAGACCACAATGGTCGAGGTGGGCATGCGTTAGGAAGACAGCGTCCACAGACCGGGGGTCGAAAGGAAACGGTTGCCAGTTTCTGTCCTGGTATTTGCGCTCCTGGTATAGTCCGCAGTCTACCAGCACCTGGCTATCGCCGATCTCCAGCAGGTAGCACGAACCAGTCACGTTACGTGCGGCCCCAAGAAATGTGACTCTACCCAGCATTGATGACTCGACTCCTTACGGTGTCTGCCAGACGAGAAGCTCCATGAGACGCGTATTCATACTCAGGCGTGAAGGTCGGCAGAGGGCTAGCTACGCCGCAGTCACATGACATGCCGTGCCCGTCATGGCCGGGATCACGGGCAGGATGAAGCACTACCACCGAATCGGCGCTACTTCGATAATCGGCTGACGGCATCTCGGACCCGGGTGGCGATCTCCTTATCAGACACCTGGTTTGTCGTCACTGCGAAAGAGCCCGGCACAGTGCCCCCTCTCTTCTGAATCTTGGCCGTCATATTGGCGAGAGGCGCCCGGGAGCTTTCGCCGCCGAGGGTGACGAAAGGTATGACCGTACGGCCCTCAAGATTCGTCCCGTATATGAAAGAGTTGATGGCGGGGGTCGGTCGGGAGGCCCAGACCGGGGAACCGACAAACACCCTGTCGTACTGGTCGATGTCGACAGTTATGGGCTTGATCTTGCTGCCCTTGTTCATAATGGCAGCAAAGCCCCCAGCTAAGTAGACGGGGAATCCCGTCCTTCTTGCTTGGGCCTCCTCGATCTCAGCAATCTCGGCATCCAGGCTCTCACCGATAGCCTGAGCCGCTAGCCTGGTCTTGCCCGTCAATGAGTAGAAGACTACCAAGGATTTCACATGTCCTCCTTACAACCGTGCGCAGTGATTATACACCGAGGGTGTGCCGTTATGGAATCCCGGGTCCTGGATCCATAGTGGGCGAACCCCGAAACATGGGAGTACGGGACAGTAGCTCAGATCCTCCACCTGGGTCGCTACGACCAGGAACAGGGCAGCGTGGAGCGCCTGAAGAAGTTAATAGAAGCGAATGCATACCAGATAGTTGGCCCGCACGAGGAGGGGTACCTTTCAGGGCCGGACGACAGGACGATGAAGACTGTGGTGAGGTATCGCCTTAGCAAGGCCTGAACATAACCTGACGCTCGTCGCTGCCGACTACTGAGCAACGCTGTCGCTGAGAGCCGAGTTCCACATCCCTGTGTTGGCAGAACTCGCATTGCACAGCAATGCTGTCGAGACAGGATTCATGGAGAACTGGTTCAGACTGCTCAGCCCGGAATGTAGAACCGCCAGGCACAGGCCCATTCCTCTGGATGGTCGTCCGGTGAACAGGCGATGCAGTCCGTCCTGGTTCTCGAGTCTATTGTACTGGCGAACGTCCGGTACTCCACCACCCCGGCAGACTTGCAGGGATAGTCGGGCAGCCCCCTGCGCCTTCTAGCCTCCTGAACACGGCACTTGACCATGCGGAACACGAGTTCATCGCCCGATCTCAGGGTTACCTGTTCGTTGATTCGTGCATACAGCCGGAAGCTGAGGGCCTTCTGCAGGCCATCCAGGCCGGCCTGTTCAGGAAGCTGCAGGAACGACTTGATGCTCGCGGCCTCCAGAGGCGAATACCTGGTCCAGCAGGTATCGTTGCACCTCTTAGCCGTATACATATCATGGTTGTTCTCCACAGCCTGGAACCATACGCCATCTTCTGCCAGCCAGTTGATGCACATGGCATCTATGAGGCTGATCAGCGTGTCCCTTTCCATGCTCATCAACCAGTGGGGCAGGTCGTTTTCGGTATGCAGCCCGAGTG
>JBLRXG010000155.1:0-3138 GCA_047920855.1 Dehalococcoidia bacterium
GAGGTCGGTCGTTAACCCATGAAGATGACTGAAGATCAACTCTGCTGTCGTTCGGAGCCGAACTGGCCTTATCGCCATCGGAGGGTGGGCTGCTATGGAGTGGAGGTATGAACTACAGGGATGTAGGCTTCGAAAGGCTGTCGCAGCGCATCGATGAGATCGCGGAGAAGTGGGACACCTCCGGTGCTGTGGTAATCCTTACTAATGACCGGATCGTGCACAAGAAGACCTACGGCTTTGCTGATCGTGAGAAAGGCATACGGACATCCCCCGAGTCCACCTATCTGATCTCTGCGAAGTCTCCGCTATTGCTAGGGCTGTGCATCATGCAGTTGATCGACCGAAGAAGGGTCTCTCTTCGGGAAACCCTGGACCGATACGTTCCGGAGTACCGGCATGCATCGAAGATCACGGTCAGGCATCTGCTGTATCGCAGCAGCGGCATTCGCGATTACTTCTACAGCGGCAGGATGATCGAACTGTCCAGGTCGAAGCAGCATCAAGCTCTGGCAGACGAAGAAAGGTTTCGAATCGAGCGCTATGAGTACGAATCGTCGATTGCCTTCGATGATGTGCTGGCCATCATAGGCGATGCTCCTCTTGAGTTCGAACCCGGCAGTCGTACCAATGACTGGAGTGCCTCCAACGTCGTGTTCCTGCAGGAGATCATCGAACGCGTGAGCGGAATGAAGCTGGTTGATTATCAGCGCAGAAACATATTCGAGCCGCTGGGGATGACGGAGACCGTGCCGGGATGTGATGCCAATACGGTCTCCTACGGGTGCATCAAGGAGACGGTATTGGTCCGTCTTCCCGTCGTGGAAGAGATGGACCATGCCATCAGAACCACAGTTGACGACCTTGTGAGGTTGATTAGGGGCATCATTGATCGGCGGCTGCTGTCCAGAAGAGCCTGGAAGAGGGCTCTGGTGTATGACAGGGAAGGTCGGGCAGTTGTCGCCGAAAACGTGAACGGTATTGCCTGTGGCGAGGGCGGTATACTTGGGTACGAGTTCAACCTGTACTTCGACCAGGATGCCGGGCTGGCGTACATCGATATGAGCAACGAGATCCAGAGGATGCGAAACACGGACGGCGAATGGTACTGGTTCCGCAAGGACATGCGCCGGGCGATCGAAGAGGAGACCACATATCCGAGGTTCACCAGCTTGAAAGCATACACCGAGCAGAACTACTGGGACGCGATGAGCCTGGCCGTTGATGAGAGCCAGCGGTCATTCGTACTCGATGCCAAGACGTCACTGTGCTATACGCTAGCCAAGCGGAGGGTACGTCGGCCTTATGTACTTATGGAAGGCAAGCGTGCGGTTGGCCTGTTGGTGCTGGCCATTGACAAACGGAGGGCGTATTACAATGTAGACATACTCCTGGTGGACAAGAAGTACCAGAGACGCGGTTTCGGCAAGATCATGCTGCGCAAGGGCCTGGAAATCCTGAAGCGTAACGGGGCCAGGAGAATCGAAATCGGTGTAAGCAGATATAACGTTGCCGCCCAGAGGTTATACTTCAGTATGGGTTTTGAGCGGGCCGCGGTCTACGAACAGGGCATGGCCCTGCGGATCGACCTGGATAATCCCGGGTAGGCAGCCGTGGCAGGACGATCTGTTGACAAACGATCGAGGACAACTTATCATCAACCGCGATACCCTATCGCTGAGGAACCGAGGATTGCGGGATGACCGGGGATCTGAGGATATTGCAGAGGGGTTTTCTACCTATTGTCCGATCCCCCACTAGAAGATTACAGATATGGGGAGGCAGTACATGAACCTGAGATCCTGGATTGAAGACAAGGTAAGGAAGAACCATGACCGCGTCTTTCTTGTCTTTGAAGGCAAGGAGTATACCTACGGAGAGTTCGATCGGGACGTGAACAGAGTCTCCAATGCGCTGGCCGGGCTCGGCATCGGGAAGGGCGACAGAGTCGGCATCATGCTCCCCAACGTCCCGGAGCATCTGCATATATGGCTGGGTGCGATGAAACTGGGGGCGATCGATGTCCCCATCAACCCGCAGTTCAAGGGGAAGCTCCTGGGGGACATAATAAGCCACTGTAGCCTGGATGCGATGGTTGTCGAAAGGCACATCTACGATGATGTTCGTGATCAGCTACAACCGGTGGGCAGGATCGTGGTGTATACCGAGGCGGATGCGAGTGTGTCCAGTGAAGTCGTCAGCTATTCTGCCCTGGTGAGTGAGGCGGGCGAAGAGGATCCTCCCGCCGTCGATATGAAGGGGAGCGATGTTGCGACCTTCATATTCACCAGCGGGACGACCGGGCTGCCCAAGGCGGCCATGCTGCCGCACAGGTATTACATTCATCACGCCAGCAAGTGGGCTAATATGATGCAGACTTCGCGGGATGATCGGTTCTTCTGTCCTCTGCCCCTCTACCACGTGGTGAGGGTGACCGGGTTCATGACGTCCATCGCATCGGAGGCCAGTTTCGTGCTGGGCAGAAGATTCAGCTCCGGTCGCTTCTGGGACGAGGCAAGAGAGACCGGCTTCAATGTGTTTGCCGGCCACTTCGCCATCTACGACATGCTACTGGGCATGCCGGAGCGTCCTGATGACCGGGAGAACCCGGTCGAGAAGGCCAACGCTGTGCTGCCCCGCTGTCTGGAAGAAGTGCGAGACAGGTTCGGGATACGCAAGTGCTATAACACATTCGGCATGACAGAGGTGGGGTTTCCCTGCATTTTGGAGTTAGATAAGGGCAGCCCGGATGATCTCTGCGGACGCCCGGGACGCGATTTCGAGGTGAAGATCTTTGACAATGATGATCGGGAGCTCCCTGACGGCGAAGTGGGCGAAATCGTGTGCAGGCCGAAGGAGCCGGATATCATCTTCAAGGGCTACTACAGACAGGACGAGAAGACCATCGAGTCGTGGCGTAACCTGTGGTTTCACACCGGGGATCTGGGCTACATGAAGCACGGAGGCCTGGTCTTCAAGGAGAGAAGATCAGAGAGCATAAGGAGGGCGGGCGAGTTCGTTCCCATCGATCACACAGAGGAGGTGCTGAGATCACATCCCCGGGTGAAGGACGCTGCCATCTGCGGAGTCGATTCTGAGGTGGGAGAACAGGAAGTCAAGGCCTCCGTTGTTCTCAAAGAG
>JBLRXG010000156.1:0-3118 GCA_047920855.1 Dehalococcoidia bacterium
CTTGCAGCGCAATGCCGTTAACGAAGACCGACCCGTCTTTGATCTCAATCAATTCGCCGGGCAGACCGATGATGCGCTTGATAAAAGGGCGTGGGGATTGGAACGGGGTGTCGAACACGATCACATCCCCGCGCTGAGGCTCCCCAAACACGTAGCTTGCCTTGTTGACCATAATCCAGTCATATTCCTCGACATTCGGTAGCATGCTGGTATAGTGGACAGTGTAACTCCGCACGTTAAGCTGAAGTACGCCGAACACAGCCGCGGCGATCAGCACCGCAATTCCGACTTCGCGAAGTACCTTCATGAACTGGCGTCCATTCTAGCACAAACCTGCGAGGCACTTCACTTGCTGCCCTGATCTTGCCTGTGACACCTGCCGGTGATAAGATTACCTCACCGGGCCGCTAGCTCAACTGGCAGAGCAGCTGACTCTTAATCAGCCGGTTCTGGGTTCGAGTCCCAGGCGGCTCACCACCTGAACGGGTACGGAGATGCTCCTTCAGACGCATCTTGGTGCTCGGTGTGGCGAGATCACCGGATGTGCTTATGTCCCGCCAGAGATGGAGCGGGGCAGGCATTTCGGGAACTCTCCTCGGAGCTCCCCACCTTGAGGATGATCTGGCTGCAGTCTGCCTAGCTGCTGCTGCAGGCCATTAGAGAACTCCCTGGCACCTGAGTAGCGGATCAAGACGTAGTTCTCGGTTCGAACTCGGACCTGGTGCGCAGATAGCGAATCACCTCATCCCGGTGTATTACACCCACGACTCTTCCTGAGTCAGAAACCGCCAGGTGATCCGTGTTCTCCTCGATCATGTCCTGGAGCGCAATCAGAACATCCTGGTCAGCAGGTGCAGTCTTCAGCTTGCCCGCGGGTATCATGATGTCCCGGGCAGAGGTGACGGGCCAGCGCTCACGCGAGACCTTCTTCAGGCCGTCTAGTGTCACCATTCCTTCCAGCGCGCCTCCCTCAGTCACGAAGAAGCATCCTCTGCCGCTTGGCAACACGTGACTCTGGATCAGATCTGAGACATTGGTGTCCGGGTCAACCGATGGGCAACCATAGTCTGTCACCTGCCCCACTTTGAGACCTCCGATCGTATCACGGAACATGGCCTTGTAGTAACTCGCCCTTGCAGCATCGTAGAGAAACCAGCCTATGAGAATGAACCACAGACCGCTGAACCAGTATGCACGGGCGAAGAGAATCAGTGCGATGCCCCCGGCAATGAACAGGAAAGATATCACCTGTCCCGTCCTGGACGCGATACGCGTTGCTCTGCGATAATTGCGCATTCTGTGCCACAGAAGAGCCCTGAACAATCTACCTCCGTCCAAGGGAAAGGCGGGTATCGAGTTAAAAACCGCCAGGAGCACGTTGATCAGGGCCAGCCATTGCATCAGGCTCGCAGCTAGAGTCTGCTGTGTTCCTGCCAACAAGACATGTAGTCCATAGAAAACACCGGCCAGACCGAGACTGGTCAGAGGTCCCACTACGGCCACTAAGGATTCAGCCCTGGAACTAGTTGCCTCTCTTGTTGTTTGTGAAACCCCGCCGAAAACGAACAACGTGATCTCTCTGACAGGAATGTCGTTCCGAATGGCAACGATGCTGTGAGCGAGTTCATGAGTTATGATCGAAGTGAAAAAGAGAGCACTTGTCAGTACCCCCAGTACTATGCCCTGCTCTACCGGATAGGCCTGAGCCACCGCATAGCGTATCAGGGAATAGGTGACCAGTCCGAAGATGATGAACCAGGTGTAGTGAAGCCTTAAAGGAATGCCGAAGACCTTACCAAGACTTATCTGCCCCCTCACTTGCCCTCTCGCACGAGGCAATAGCCTATGAGTTTGTAGGCCAGCTTTGCCAGTAGATAGGCACATGAGTGGGGCCCCTCCGGCGGACAGAACTCCACCAGGTCAAAGGCAACCACGCGTCTCTTCACCGCAACCGATCGTACAATGTCCAATACCTGCTTCCAGGACATCCCGTCGGGCTCCGGTGTGCCTGTTGCCGGCATAGTCGAAGGGTCCAAAACATCCACATCTATGGTTATGTACACGTCCTCGCTGAGCGATTCGATTATCCCGTCAATCAAGCCAGGGTCGGAAGCGAGATCAGATGCGTAAAAGGGTGCCATGTTCTGCTGAGTGATGAATCGCTTCTCCTCCAGACTTAAGCTGCGCACTCCCACCTGAGAGACCGGGCAGACTTCGGCAATGCGACGCATTACGCAGGCCTGACCATATCGAGTTCCCAGGTACTCGTCTCGAAGATCGGCATGAGCATCCAGTTGTAGTACTGAAAGCCTGGGAAACACCTCCCTGTATGCCCGTACTGCTCCCAGCGACAAAGAGTGCTCGCCGCCGAGGAGCACAAGGAGTTTGCAGGTTGCGGCCAGCGGCCTGGTGACCTGAAAGACCCGCTCAACCATTTCCTGCGGGCTGTTCAGATGGGGCTCTACGTCAGGAAGGGTGCAGATGCCCACCTCCGATATCTCGCAGTCCAGCTCAATGTCGTACAGCTCGAGGTATTGGGAGGCATCGATTATGGCCTGGGGGCCGTGGCGAGACCCGCTTCGCCACTCACTCGTCATGTCGTACGGAACCGGGAGGACAACGGCTTGCGCTCCCTGCAGATCCGAATAGGGTGGTGTGAGACCGGCGAAAACTCTGGGTTGCATGAAGGCATCGCTGTGGCCCGTGGCCGCCGGCTCGCGATCAGGGCTTAGCTCAGTCATGATAGACAAAACCCTTAGGATCCGCAGTTGAAGAGCCCGCTCCGGGCCACTCTCTATCGATCAGGCACGATCGAAGCTTGACCAGTCTGAATTCGTCCCGGAAATCGCTAACGGCCTTCTCGCTATCGAAATCCTTACAGGAGAACACGTCGATGTTAACGTAGTTTCTCTCAACAAATGTGTGAATCCCGATGTGACTCTCAGCGATGAACACCACTCCGGATATCCCCCAGTCATCCATTACCGGGCCGACATATCTGACCACGTAGGGTGGCGAGATCCTGTTCATACCTATTCTGGCAGGATAGCTCTCGAGCCAGGCACGCAGGAAGACCTCGTCGCGGAGAATAGCCTGATCGCTGGAATAACCATCTATG
>JBLRXG010000157.1:0-3099 GCA_047920855.1 Dehalococcoidia bacterium
GATGGGATTACACAATTCTACGCTACCTCATCATGATCCAGCCTACCCATGATACAGCACAAGCTGCTAATCTAGGCCAACCCGAATCACCCTTAATGGGATTCACCGATGTGGCTGCTCTATGCTAGCTGTGCGTGGGTCGGCGGAATACTCCTGGGTTCCAGGATAGGCTTCTCGTTCCTCCTCCTGTCGTTTGCGCTCGTACCCTTTGCTCTTCTCCCCTTACTGCCTGCGCGGAGGACAGCACTGCTGACTGCCGGGATATGCCTGTTAGCCCTCTTCGGGGGCATCCTTCGCCTCCCATCAGAGCTCCCGTCACCGGGCGAGGATACACTCGCCTTCTACAACGACAGCGGGATTGTCGAGATCCAGGGCATGGTCACAGAGCCACCGGACGTCCGCGATAGATTCTGCCTGCTAACCATTGCTGCAGAGGGAGTGTCTGTCGAAGGGGAATACGGGCAGGTGTCGGGAAAAGTTCTTGTACGCTTACCCAGATATCCGGTATACAGATACGGCGACATACTCCGAATGACCGGGAAACTGGAGACCCCTCCCGAGCTCGAGGACTTCGACTACGCCGGCTACCTGGCCGACCGAGGGATACATTCCATCATGTACTATCCCGGCGTAGAGATCCTGGACCGGGGCCAGGGTGCGAAACTCCTTCAGTGGATGCACTCCGTGAGGCAAAGCCTCTCTGATTCCCTTGCCCGCGCTCTGCCCGAGCCACAGGCTTCACTTGCGCAGGGGATCCTTCTCGGGATGAGAGATAACGTACCAGAATCCCTGAATCAGTCCTTCTCAAGGACGGGGACGGCGCACTTGCTGGCCATATCCGGGTTGCATGTGGGGATAATAGTTGCCATGCTGCTCAGCTTCGGCATTATGGTCTTCGGCAGACAACGGTACATCTACATATGGGTGGCCCTGGTGATCGTATGGCTCTACGTCCTGCTCATCGGAATGCGACCTCCCATTGTCAGGGCTGCCATCATGGGAAGCCTGTTCCTGCTGGCTGAATACCTGGGCAGGCAGCGAAGCGCCATCATCGCGCTGGCTTTCGCGGCGGCGGTGATGGCCGGCTTCCAGCCTCACCTTCTGTGGAGCGTCTCCTTTCAGCTCAGCTTTGCTGCTATGTCCGGGCTGGTCCTCCTATTGCCGCCATTGCAGACATTGGGCAGAAGAGGAGTCACCAGACTCTTCTCAGATAGACCGGCGTTGGTAGCCACGGGGACTGCGATAACCGAGGTCTTCTCTGCCAGCCTGGCGGCCGTTGCGGTCGTGTGGCCGATCATTGCGTACAACTTCGGCATTGTGTCGTTGGTGGGATTGCCGGCAACGTTTCTCGCTTTGCCTGCCTTGCCCTTCATCATAGTGACATCGGGACTGGTTGGCTTCGCGGGTCTGTTCTCTCTGCTCGGGGCACAGGTGCTGGGATGGCTGGCATGGCTATTCCTCACCTACCTCGTTGCAGTTGTTCGTGGTTTCGACTCGCTGCCCTATTCCTCATTGGAGGTGGGTCACATCCATGGATGGCATGTCTGGGGGTACTATGCTATATTGGCCGGAGTCGTAGCATGCGTTAACTACCGCCAGCGACTCGCCGAAGTCTTCTCCAGAATGACCTCGCAGATGAGGAACGGTGCTCAGTGCCCTCCCCGGGCAGGCCCAGGCTTCTCACCCAAGTGGCTTGTCCTGCCGCTCTTGATCGCGGCCGTACTGGTCTGGGCGGTGGCGCTTACACAGCCCGGTGACAACCTTCATGTGAGCTTCCTCGACGTGGGACAGGGTGACGCCATACTCATTCGTACGCCCGATGGCCACAATATACTGATCGACGGCGGCCCCGACCCGCGAAAACTCAGCCTGGCATTGGGAGAGAAGCTCCCCTTCTGGGATAGGACGATAGACCTGGTGGTATGCACTCAACCCCAAGCCGACCATATCACCGGCCTGTTGGAGGTAGTTCAGCGTTACAACGTCAAGCAGATCCTCGACTCGGGAGTTCCGTACGATTCATCTGTATACAGGGAGTGGCTGAGGCTCATTGAGGAGAAGGATATCGAGTTCAACGTTGCCCGGTCAGGACAGGAGATCGACCTGGGAAGGGGCATCGTACTCCAGGTGCTCAACCCTCCACAGGAGTTCTTCGAAGGAACCAGTTGCGATGTGGATAACAACGGTATAGTTCTGAAGCTTACCTGGAACAAGGTCAGCTTCCTTTTGACGGCGGACATCCGGCAGGAGGCGGAACTGTACCTGATCATGGAGAGGGCGAATCTGAGAAGCACCGTTCTGAAAGTGGCCCACCACGGCAGCATGACTTCCACCTTGCCTCAGTTCCTGGCGGCAGCGGACCCCGAGGTGGCGGTGATCTCAGTCGGAGCAGAGAACCCCTTCGGCCATCCCAGCCCTGAGGTCATACAGAGACTGGTGGACCGGGTAGGCATCGACAGTGTGTACCGCACGGACAGGCACGGTACTGTCGATTTAATCACGGATGGCGAGAGGCTGTGGGTGAAGACAGACAAGTGATATGACAAGGCCGGATGGCCCTGTCAGACATCAGATGTGCTCAGCGACGACGACCAGCCTGTTTCCATCAAGCGACGGCTCCCGTTGTTCGAAGTCCCGGTAGGATGCACGATACCGCCACCCTGCCTGCTCGAACAGCTCTATCAGTTCGTGCAGGCTGTACAGACGATGATCGAGATCAACTTCCGCACGCAGGTGATATCCCCTCCCCTTCTTCTCAAGGAAAGTCCACCTAGCCCTGCTGCGTGAGCTTTCCAGATCGAACTCCCTCTCGTGAAGCAACAGCATAGAACCGACACGGAAGACACCATGCGGCTGGAAATTGCGGGCGATGGAGTCACGAAACCCCGTCTCGAGGACGAAGATGCCTCCGGTCCTCGTCAGGTCACGGCACTGGCGCAGTATCGAGCGGTCTGTCTCTTCGTCGTAGTACCCAAGCGAGGTGAACATGCTTATTACGGCATCGAACTCGCGGTCCGGCAGCGCATCTGCCACCCCTCGCGCGTCACCCACAACGAAGAGACAGACCGCTCGATACTGCGCCAGTGCCGTGACCTGACG
>JBLRXG010000158.1:0-3092 GCA_047920855.1 Dehalococcoidia bacterium
TCTATTAGGCCCGTCGGTTCTCATGTTTCCGTAAGACTCACCACCTCTGTTGTCAGAAGGCGGTCGAGCCGCCGCATGCAGAATCCCCGTCATCTACATCGTCCTGTCAGAGCGACACAGCGTGAAATCTTGAGATTCACCCTTTCGTATCGAGATCCCAGTTGACATGACGCGTCGCCACATTCCATAGGACATACACAGGCCAGACATCGCCAGCCTGTGTATGTCCTATGGTCAAACCGGCATTATCTACTCACTCTGACTCTCTTGAAGCAATCGCTACAATAGACCGGCCTGCCATTGGTAGGCTCAAAAGGTACTTCGGTCTCTTTGCCGCAGTCGGCGCAGACAGCGTGGAACATCTGCCGCGGGAGACCGTATCTGTCCCCACCACTGCTGTTCCGCTCTGTCTTCCTCGCTTCCCGGCATGAAGGGCAGCGCTTGGGCTCGTTAGTATAGCCCCTGGACTGAAAGAACTCTTGTTCCCCAGCGGTGAAGCTGAAGTCAGTCCCACAATCGACACACTGGATAGCCTTGTCTTGAAAACTCATTGGATGACCTCCTCTCTTTCAAATTATAGCTAGAGCCTTGGTCATCCAATACTTGATATGAATCTGATAGAATCCTAAGAAGACTGCAACAACCTAAACCTATACTATTGGTATACATCATACACCGATTGCCAGAGTTGTCAAGTCTCACCGCGGCTCCACTCGTGCTTCAAGTCTACCTCAAGCACAAGCAACGAATCCGATTCTGCCTTTGATAATCTGGCTCAGAAGGCGCCGAAGGGCAAAGGCCAGGGTTGAAAGCATTCCTGAAACCCCGCGAGCTCTCAGGAAGTTAGCCAGACAAAAAGATTTCCTAATAACTGTCAATAGCCATTATTTGACCTCCCGATTCTTGTCAGTTAGAGTTACTGGTGGGAGACGGCTTTGATCTATACAGGTTGAGGAGCTCTGGCTGCCTCGTTTGTCCTGTAAGTCGCCATCTCCCAGTCTTTCCTAAGCGCTGCAACGGAGGTGATGCCTTTGGGATTGCGCCGTCGTCTCTGGCGCCGTACTTCCTCTGACACCCGGTACTTGTCCAGGATGAGTCTTCGGGCATCGTCTTTGCTGATAGGGTTCCCCTCGGTATCTCTAAGCTCGTATGGTCTGTCCTCTTTAAGCACTACGAAGATCCTGGCTCCAAGGTGACTCATCACGGCTCCCATCGCCTGTCTATGATTCTTGCCGTGATAGACCATCTCGCGATAGTAGACGGCGGCAAGTTGAGGATCCCAGCGCCGGCTTATATCGCCTGCCTGATAAAGACCCATTCTCATAATGGATGGACCTGCTTTGGTCATTCTCAGTCCCTTGGCCTCCATATCTGATGATTGCCTGGCTCCGGGTACTACTCCTTCCCAATTGGCAAAGGCAGATTGACTGTGAAAGCGGCCTGCATCACCTATCGCTGATAGGAAGATCGGAGCCGTATGTTCACCCACGCCCGGTATAGAGGTAAGGTTATCCGAAGGGTGAAGTTTTCGGTATAGCTCCATGATGCGACGTGCCAGGGCTTCGGACTCAGCTTCCTCAGACTCCATTAGTCTCAACTCTCGAGCTATCTCGTCCTGCAGATCCGTGAAAAACTCCTCGTCGAGCGTTCCAGTTGACCGCGACAGATCACATATATCGGCCACGCTCTGACAAGCCAGGAAAACCAGGTGGGTCGCCGCTCTACTCCATTTGCTCCTTGGGCAGGCTTTGCTCAGATAGGCATGGAGTGCTTCCTCTCCCTCTCGGAATACGGCATAGGGATTGAGCTGAGATCTCAAGAAGGCCCTGAGCGGAAGGGACCAAGCCTCACTGAACGCGCGGCGTACTCCAGGCAGATACCCATCGACGACTGCGGAAATCCTGACCTTTCGGCCGGTGATGGCTGACTCCATTCGCTTCCGTTGACGGGTGAGCCGTTGTAGGGCATGGATTTCGGCAGGAGGCAAGTAGATTTCAACGAGTTTCTCTGGATCGATGAAGGGCATCTTAGCCAGGGTAAGGGCATCAAGGCGATCACTCTTAACCGGTCCTCGCAGATATCGCCGCAAGGCAGCTACTTTCTGCGTCTTGGCTTTCACTAACCGACAGTTCGGATGGCGAGAACGCAGGTAGACAGCCACCATCTTCCATGGCAAGCCCGCGGGTTCTAAGACTATGATGGGATTGGCACCATCCCGGAACACGCGCTCTTCCAGGACAGCCAGTCCTTCGGGAGTAGTCTGGAAGCTGAAGCCGTCACAGGATTGAGCTCTATCATCCAGACACCGTGCCCTGTGTTGTCCCTGATGTAAGTCGATACCTACGCTGTAGATCATCTCTGTTCCCTCCTCAAGAAATTCGGGTTCGGTAGGATCTTGGCCGGACCCTTTGCCCACTCATGCGGTTGATGCGGGGCTAGCCACTATGGACACCCCAATTTCCTAAATCGGGCCACCTGAGGGTCGGCAGGCAATCAAATTGACGGGGCAGCTCTTGAACTCCCCAACGGATTGTGCACCTCACCGGAACCCGTCAAGCCTCATTGTAACCCGGCAGCCTACTCAAAGATAATACATGATGGATTGTGCATTGTCGGCAGATAACCCGGAATGACTCGAATCGATGTTACGGAGGTAAGAGTGAGGTGGTCCCCAAGAACTGGACAGGTTGTTAAGGTAGGGTTCTGCCCTCTAAGATTGGGAGTAGAAATCGAATAAGGAGGAGCAGAACATGAAAGAGAAGCGAAGGAAGCACAGCCCATCGTTCAAGGCCAGGGTGGCCCTGGAAGCATTGAAGGAGGAGGAGACGATAGCCGAGTTGGCCAGTCGTTTTGAGGTCCACCCGAACCAGATCTACAAATGGAGGAACGCCCTTACGGAAGGAGCCTCGAGTATCTTTGGCGCTGATGGGAATCAGAAGAGGAAAGACGACGCCAGCCTTGTTGCCCAGCTATACCAGCAGATCGGACAGCTCAAGGTAGAGAGGGATTTCTTGGAGAACGCTTTGGGTCGCTGAGCGTGGGGCGACGGCGTGAGGTGGTCGACCGTCAGAATCCGTCGCTCTCAGTAAAGC
>JBLRXG010000159.1:0-3091 GCA_047920855.1 Dehalococcoidia bacterium
TGCGAAAGCTGCGCCAGCTGCAGGAACTGGGACACAGGGTAACTCTCATTGTCGGCGATTGGACAGCCCGGATCGGCGACCCAAGCGGCCAGTCAGCCACACGTCCCATGTTATCTCCAGGGCAGATAGAGTGCAATGCTCAAACGTACATGGAGCAGTTCTTCAAGGTAGTCGATAAGGACAGGACCGAGCTGAGATGGCAGAGCGAGTGGTTCTCAGGATTCACCCTCGATGAGGTGATCAGGCTTACGAGCAGATTCACGGTGGCCCAACTCCTGGCCAGAGAGGACTTCAGCAGCCGATATAGCTGCGGGAATCCGATATCCCTGACGGAGATGCTCTATCCTCTGCTGCAAAGCTATGATTCGGTGGCCATCGAAGCCGATGTGGAGTTCGGTGGCACCGACCAGAAATTCAACTGCCTTCTGGGCAGAGAGATGCAGCAGAGCATGGGGCAGCCTCCCCAGCAAGTGTTTCTCGTCCCCCTGCTGGTCGGCACCGATGGCAGACAGAAGATGGGCAAGAGCCTGGATAACCACATAGGCATAACTGAGCATCCCTTCTATGTCGACACTGTTACAGGCGAACTCAAGGGGATGTACGGAAAGGTGATGTCCATTCCCGACCATCTCATCCTCGATTACTTCGATCTGGTCACGGACGTGCCGGGAGAGGAGATCGCTGAATACAAGGAGCAGTTGAGGACTCACTCAGTCAACCCTATGAACCTTAAGAAGCGGCTGGCTCATGAGATTGTAACGCAGTTCCACGGCAGACAGGCTGCAGATGATGCCCAGGAGCGTTTCGCCCGGACATTCCAGGAGAGACAGATACCTGAAGGAACACAAACGATCACACTTGGCGGTGCCTCACATATCGATGGCGGCGCCAGCCTCGGGATCAGTGCCCGGTGTAACATAGTGGACCTGATGGTCGAGAACGGCCTTGCCAGGAGCCGGTCAGAGGCGTCCCGCCTGGTGGCTCAGGGTGCTGTTGAGATCGACGGGAGCAGAGTTACCGACAATACGGTGACTATGAGCGACGGAGCCGTGATCAAAGTGGGCAAACGCCGCTTCCTGAAGGTTTCCCTAGCACAAGAATGAGTAGTCAAGCCGCCGGTTACTGACGGATGAAGGAGGTAGACATGCAGCTACGCATTCCCGGTCCGACACCCTGTCCGCCGCAGATTCTTCAGGCCATGGGGCGGCAGATGATGAACCACCGGGGCCCTGAGTTCGCCGACCTTCTCAAGTCGATAACGGATAGGCTAAGAAAGGTATTCCAGACGACCGGCGATGTACTCCTTCTCACCGCTTCGGGTAGCGGAGGTATGGAGTCAGCCATCGTCAACACCCTGTCGCCCGGCGATAAGGTGCTATCCATCTGCAACGGATTCTTCGGTGAGCGCTTCGGTGATATCGCGGTGGCATACGGCGCCCACGTGCTTCGCCTGGGTTCTGAGTGGGGAAAGCCCGTGGATACCGATGCGGTGGTCAGGGAGTTGGAAGCAGACAAAGACATAAGAGCAGTACTAATGGTTCACAATGAGACCTCAACAGGGATGACCAACGACCTTGCCCAGATAAGCTCCGTGACCCGGAGATTCGACAAGCTTCTTCTCGTCGATGCTATCTCAAGCATGGGATGCGTCGACGTCCCTGTCGATGAGTGGCAATGCGACGTGGCTGTCACCGGTTCACAGAAAGGCTGGATGGTTCCCCCGGGGCTGGCCATGGTCAGCATAAGCGAAAGGGCCTGGCAGGCCCACGCCCGGGCCAAGATGCCGCGCTGTTATCTGGATTTCTCCCTGGCCAGAGATGCTTTAGCTAGAGGGCAGACTCCCTGGACTCCGGCGATCTCTGTGTGCTACGCGCTGGATACGGCACTGGATCTGATGCTGCGAGAGGGACTGGACAGCGTCTTCCGGCGCCATGCACGGCTAGGCCGTAAGACCAGAGACGGGATCAAAGCATTGGGACTCTCTCTTTTTCCAGACGAGCGATACGCTTCCGACACCGTAACTGCTGTCAGTGACTCCGGCGGGGTCGATATACCCAAGCTCATGCGGATACTCAGGGAGCAACACGAGGTGATCGTTGCCGGAGGAATGGGAAGACTGTCAGGGAAGATATTCCGAATCGGGCATCTAGGGTACGTAAACGATGAGGATATCGAGTTGTTCTTGCAGGCACTGGAAAGGGCTTTACCTCAAGCGAGGAACCCCTGATCACCTAAGGTAAGGAAAGTGGAGACCCGACTGCCATGCCTATATGGTAGCCAGTAGTTCGGCAACTACGTCGCTGACTACCTTGCCATCAGCTTTGCCCTTGAGCCGGGGCATCAACTGGGACATGACCCGCCCTTTGTCGCCCGGTCCTCTCGCTCCGACCTCCTCAACCACCTGTCGCGCCACCTCGACGATCTGGTCCCGGGTCATCTGTTCCGGAAGGTAGGTCATAAGGATGGCCAGTTCCGCCTCTTCCCGCACCGCCAGGTCCTCGCGATTCCCCCGCCTGAAAGCTTCGATGCTTTCTCGCCGGCGCTTCGCCTCCCTGGCGACAACCTCAAGCACTCTTTCATCGTCGGCCGGTTTCTGAGCGGCGATCTCGGCGTTCCTGATTTCCGACAGAAGCAGCCTGAGCGTAGAAAGCTCGGTTGTGCGTTGTTGCTTGAGCGCCTCCTTGAGGGCTTGTTGGACGCGGTCTTTCAGTGCCATTCGCTGGCTATCTAGAGCTCTTCCGCCTTTTCGCTGCCGCCTTCTTCTTCCTACCTACGCTCGGTTTCTCATAGTGCTTGCGGCGGCGAACCTCGGCCAGAATGCGGTCTTGTTGCACCTGCCTGTTGAATCTGCGCAGCAGGGCCTCGAAACTCTCGCCTGAACCAAGTCTTACATCTGCCATATCAAAACAACACGCATTTTACTCCGATCAGAGCGTCGTGTCAATTGCGCTGGATCCCGGGATGATCTGTATCCAAGGATGAGGGATGGAGGGGAGCCGCAGGCATTCGCGCCTCCTGCGATGGTGTCACCGGGCACCTAAAATCCGCCACTTGTGGGCGGGTCAAATGCCGCCACTGGTAGGGAGTTACA
>JBLRXG010000160.1:0-922 GCA_047920855.1 Dehalococcoidia bacterium
GGCGGGTCGCGGACAGCGGCGTGGCGTGGCTAAGAAGTAAGGAGCATGTTCTGATCAATGCCCAAGAAGAAGAAGACTCGCAGGACGCAGAGAAAGGTTAGCGAAGGTAAGGCCTATATTCAGTCTACCTTCAACAACACGAGTATAGCCATCACTGATATGCAGGGGAATGTCATAGCGTGGGGTAGCTCCGGAAGTGCCGGCTTCAAAGGCTCCAGAAAAGGGACTGCCTATGCTGCGCAGTTAGCTGCCAGGGATGCCGCCCATCGGGCAAGCAGCGATGGCATGCGCCGTGTTGAAGTCTACGTCAAAGGCCCGGGCAGCGGGCGCGAAGCAGCGATTCGCGCATTGCAGGCTTCCGGTATCACGGTAACTGCTATCAGAGACGTGACCCCCATTCCTCACAACGGTTGCCGGCCGCGAGGGAGGAGAAGAGTCTAGGATGGCACGCTACACAGGTCCGGTGTGCCGGCGATGTCGCCGCTTTGGTGAGAAGCTGATGCTCAAGGGCGAGAGGTGTGCTACACCTAAGTGTCCTGTCGAGAAGAGAACTGCCGCTTTTTCCGGGCGCTCCAGGCCTCGGGGGCGGCGTAACGTGATCTCGGATCGCGGACTGCAATTGAGGGAGAAGCAGAAGGTTCGCTTCAGCTATGGTGTCCTGGAACGGCAGTTCCGTAGATTCTACGCTGATTCGAAGAAAGGTGAGACTACTCACGGGGAGAATCTTCTTGTATTGCTGGAGAGGAGACTGGATAACGCAGTCTACCGTCTGGGCTTTGCTGATTCACGTGCGCAAGCCAGACAGGTAGTTCGTCACGGTCACATAGTTGTTAACGGACGGAAGACCGATATTCCGTCGTTCATCATCAAGGCAGGCGACACCATCAAGTGGCGCGATGCCAGTACGAAGAACGAGTACTAC
>JBLRXG010000160.1:932-3076 GCA_047920855.1 Dehalococcoidia bacterium
AGTACTACAAGAGGATAGCCGAGGAGGTTGAGGATAGGTTGATCCCCAGCTGGCTGAGCCTTGACAAGGAGAGCATGACAGGTACAGTGGTCAGTCTCCCGGCCAGGGACGATGTAGAAGCCCTATTCAACGAGAAGGCTGTTGTTGAGTACTACTCAAGGTAAGCTATGGCAGGATTATCTATTCCCAGTGTAACCTGTGTCGAAGGCGCTGGTAACCACGGTCGCTTCGCAGCTGAGCCCCTGGAGCCGGGTTTTGGCACTACGCTGGGCAACGCTTTGCGACGTGCGCTCTTGAGTTCATTGCCTGGTGCCGCGGTGACATGGGTCAGGATTGAAGGGATTCAACATGAGTTCTCTCCCATTCCCGATGCAAGAGAGGATGCCATGGAGTTCCTGATGAATGTGAAGCAACTCAGGCTTTACCCTCTCTCTCACCAGTCCGGTCAGCTTGTTCTAGAAGTACAGGGCGAAGGGAAGATCACCGCCGGGGATATCAGACCATCGGCCGACTTTCGTATTGCCAACCCCGAGCTCTACCTGGCTGCTCTTGACTCTACTGACGCAAAGCTCTACGTGGAATTGAACGTCGAACTGGGCAGGGGCTATGTCCCCGCCGGGTCGGCCGACGGCCTGCCCGTAGGAGCTTTGCCTATCGATGCCATCTTCACTCCGGTGAGGAAGGTCAACTTCACTGTAGAGTCTGTCAGACCCGGTGAGGAAGGCAGTCCTGAGAGGCTTGTGCTGGAGATATGGACCGAGGCAACGATCTCTCCCTGGGAAGCACTCAGCCAGAGCGCCACAGTCCTCATGAACCAGTTCTGCGCCTTCAGGGATGTCGAGGTTCCGATGGCTAAAGACCTGGCCATACTTCCGGAGCAATATGATACTCCTCTGGAAGAACTGAACCTATCGACTCGCTCCTACAACAGCTTGAAGAGAGCGGGAATCTTCACGCTCGGGCAGTTGATTGAGAAGGGAAGAGAGGGTTTGCCTCCTCTACCCGGTCTTGGTGCGAAGTCTCGAGCAGAGGTCGAAGAGTTGATGGCAAATGTGGGATCACCTCCTCTTAAGAAGAAGGAATGAGACACAGGTTAGCGGGAAGGAAACTGGGCAGAAGGACGGAGCACAGGCTGGCTCTGTATCGGAATCAGGTCACGGCACTGCTGGCTCATGAGAGCATCACGACTACTGAGGCCAAAGCCAGCGAAGTCTGCAGCCTTGCCGAGAAGATGATCACACTGGGTAAGCAAGGCAGCCTTGCCTCGAGGCGTGATGCCCTGGCCTTTGTCACTGATAAGAGTGTAGTTGATAAGCTGTTTGCTGAGATAGCTCCCGGTTATGCTGATCGTGCTGGGGGTTATACGAGGATGCTGAAACTGGGGCCTCGCCCGGGCGACAACGCGCCTATGGTTCGAATTGAACTCGTCAAGTAAGTTCGTCCTGCTCGTAGAATATGACGGCACGCTATATCATGGCTTTCAGTGGCAGGTTGGCCTGCCCACAATTCAAAACGAGCTTGAGCAAGCGATAGGATGGTTATGTGGAGGGGCTGGACGCGTTATGGCAGCCAGCAGAACAGATGCTGGCGTGCATGCCAGTGGTCAGGTGGTTAGCTTCCGGGCAAGATCAGAGTTGGATACGATGACGTTGGTTAGGGCACTGAATCACTATCTCCCCGAGGATATCGCCGTCAAGGCAGCTTACAGGGTAAGCTCCGACTTCAATGTTCGGGGCAGGGCCGTGAGTCGCGAGTACCATTATCGCATTCTCAACAGCACCACGCGATCCCCGTTGAGCCGCAGGTTCGCCTTGTTCGTGCCCAGGCCGCTCAACGTGGAACTGATGAACGAGGCCTGCCGGCTTCTGCCGGGAGAACAGGATCTTGCGTCCTTTGCCAGCTCCCTGGACGATGATAAGACCACGATACGCAATGTCCATGAGGCAGGTGTCGAAAGCAAGGGTGAGTTCACGGTCTTTCGGATCGTGGCCAGTTCCTTTCTGCCTCACCAGGTGCGCAGCACCGTGGGGCTTCTGATCAGGTTGGGTCGAGGTCAGATAAGCGTTCGGGATTTTCGTGATATAATGCAGGCAAGGCGTGTAGGGTTGGCCGGTCCGGTAGCTCCGGCCTGTGGCTTGTGTCTC
>JBLRXG010000161.1:0-3067 GCA_047920855.1 Dehalococcoidia bacterium
GAACTTGCCGGGTGCATGAGCCGCAAGTACGAGACTGTGAGCGAAGTGGCCAGTAGGACCGGTAAGCCAGAGGCGAACGTGAAGAGTCGGCTCGACAGGCTGCTGCCCCGCCGATTGATTCGACGGCGAGTGTCCGGCGGCAGGGAGGAGTATCGTCTTGGCCCGTTCGTCGTTGGTTGGTACGAGGCTTTGATGGGTGGCGAAATGCGGAATGATATCGAATTCGCCACACTCTTCGAGCAGTACATGAAAGAGGGGGGCGCCGAACGGATTTCGGCACCCCGGCCTGGCGTTCTGGGGGTTGTACCGGCCAGAGGTTCGTTGAGAAGGGAGCTCCTGCAACCCTATGACGACATTGATGCTCATTTTGCCAGGCATGAGCGTTTCGGTGTAATCGATTGCGTTTGTCGAATCGAGCGCGATCTCCTCGGCAGCAAGTGCTCGACCCCGGTGAAGCGGTGTGGATTCGTAGGATTACCGCCTCAAACCCCGTTATCGGATAATGTGCTTGATCGAGACGAGGCGCTCAAGCTGTTTACACAGCTCGAAGAAGAAGGACACGTCCATACAGGTTTCTATGGTTTTGTCTCTGGAGCAGAGATTCCACAGTTCGTTGGCTGCTGCAATTGTTGTGGTGATTGTTGCGTCGTATTGAGAGCCACAAATGAGTTTGGTCTCGCCGAAGGTCCGCAGAGGTCGAACTACCGTGCTGTTCTCAGGGAAGAGGATTGTACCGCTTGCGGTGATTGTGTCGAACGCTGCCAGGTGCACGCAATCACTCAGAATGCGAACGGCATCGCAGCGATATGCCGTGAACGGTGTATCGGCTGTGGGTTGTGTGTCATCCGGTGTCCAGGTGACGCAATCGAGCTGGAGCCGGTATCACAAGAGGAATGGTTTGATGTCCCCGCCAGTTTTGAGGAGTGGGAAGAGCGTCGGCTGAAAACCTTAGGTATGATGAAGTAGCATGCGTTTCACTGGTGGTTGTGTTGCTGATAGGGAGGTATTGAAGGCATAGGCCCTCTTCCGGTGGTGACCGGTAAGAAAGGGCGGGACAGCGTAGGTGTGGTAGATGAGAGGGAAGGTAGCGGGCACGGGACCGGTGCTTCAGCAATGATTGAGAACTGACATGGAGTGTTCGAAGTGCGGGCGGGAGAGCCGAGAAGGGGCAGCGTTCTGCGGAGAGTGTGGGCACGAGTTCATCACCGAGAAGGCTTGCCCTGGATGCGGCTGTGCCAATCCTCAGAACAACAGGTTCTGCGATAACTGTGGCCATCCTCTGGTTGGGCCGGCCCTGGAAACGCCAGTCCCTCCACCCTCAGCTCCCCAACCCGCGTCGTTTGTCGGAGGCCGCTACACGGTCAAGAAGCTTCTGGGTGAGGGCGGCAAGAAGAGGGTCTACCTGGTCCATGACACGCTCCTGGACCGTGATGTGGCCTTTGCGCTTATCAAGACCGAGAAGCTGGATGACGCCTCCCGGATGCGGGTTAGCCGTGAAGCCAAGGCCATGGGCAAGCTCGGTGATCATCCCAACGTTGTCACCATTCACGATATGGGGGAGCATGAGGGACAGCCCTACATCGTCATCCCCTTTATGCCTGGCGGTGACGTTGAGGGTCTGATCGAGAAGGCTCCCGATCATCGGTTGCCTATCGGTCGGGTCATCGACATCGCCAGAGATGTCTGCCGCGGCCTGGAGCATGCTCATGCCAAAGGGATCATCCACCGGGATATCAAGCCGGGCAACGTCTGGCTGAGTGCCGACGGCATCGCCAGGGTGGGCGACTTTGGTCTGGCGCTGGCGTTAGATGCATCCCGCATCACCGGCGAGGGCCTGATAGTGGGCACAGCGACGTATATGACACCCGAGCAGGCGATGGGCGGCAAGGTGACCGCCAGAGCCGACCTCTATTCTCTAGGAGCGATGCTCTACGAGATGGTGACGGGACGTCCACCCTTTGTGGGGGACGATTCGGTGGCCATTATCGGCCAGCACATCAGCACTCCGCCTTTGTCACCCACCTGGCACCGGGCGGACCTGCCTTCCGCCCTGGAGACGCTCATTCTGCAGCTGCTGGAGAAAGACCCCGAGAAGCGGCCGGGATCGGCCGCAGTAGTGCTCCAGGCCCTGGAAGCGATTGAGGCAGGTGAGACTGCTGAGGCACCACAGGAAGGCCCGGCTGAGAATCCGGTCTACCGGCGGGTGTTCGTCGGTCGCGAGCCTGAGCTCAAGCAGCTGCAATCGGCCTTTGACGGGGCTATGTTGGGCCGGGGTGCTTTGGTGATGGTGACGGGAGAGCCCGGCATCGGCAAGACCGCCCTCTGTGAGCAACTATCGACCTATGTCACGCTGCGCGGCGGCCGAACCCTGACGGGACACTGTTACGAAGCCGGCTCGCTGTCGCTGCCATACTTGGGCTTCGTGGAAGCGCTGCGCTCCTATGTGCTGAGCCGCGAAGCTAAAGCGCTGCGGGAGGAACTGGGCAGCGGCGCTGCATCAGTGGCCCGCATCGTCTCTGAGATAGGCGAACGGCTGAAGATCAAGGTCCGCCCTCAGGCGGACCTTGAAGAGGAGAGGTACCGGCTGTTGCAGGGTGTGAGTGACTTCCTGAGTAGCGCTGCGGCCGTCCAGCCGATGATGATTGTCCTTGAGGACCTGCACGATGCCGACAAGGGCACCCTGGAGATGCTGACACATATCTCTCGGAACCTCGCCGGCGCCAGGCTACTGATCGTGGGCACATACAGGGACGTGGAGGTAGATCGCAGCCATCCTCTATCGGCGGCGCTGGCCGAGTTAAGGCGAGTCTCTACCTACGGCCGCGTCCTCCTGCGCGGGCTGAATGCCGATGAGGTCCGGCGCATGCTGGAGAGCATCACGCGGGAGGACATCCCCTGGGGACTGGCCGAGGCGGTGCACCGGCAGACCGAGGGCAATCCGCTGTTCGTGCAGGAGGTGGTGCGCTATCTTATCGAGGAGGGACTCATTGCTCGCATGTATGAAAACGCTGAGGTTTGTCAAGCGGTGTGATTTCGAATCTATAGTTTGACTCCTTTCATCCTTTCT
>JBLRXG010000162.1:0-3033 GCA_047920855.1 Dehalococcoidia bacterium
GACATGAAGGGTGGTGTCGCTATGATGCTGACCGCTCTCCTGCGGGCAAGAGCCGAGGACACGCCGCCACCCGGGGATATCGTCCTGGCAGTCGTACCCGACGAAGAGACCTTTGGAGTGCACGGCGCCAGGTTCCTGGTTGAATCTCATCCCGAGGAGTTCTCAGGTATTCGCTATGCGCTGGGGGAGTTCGGCGGGTTCTCCATGTCGGTCGGCAAGCGCCGCTTCTACCCCATCCAGGTGGCCGAGAAGCAGATCTGCTGGCTCCGTGTGCGGTTTCGCGGGCCAGGCGGTCACGGCTCGATGCCGGTGCGCGGAGGTGCCATGGCGAAGCTGGCCCGATTCCTGAACCGGCTGGACAGCAACAGCCTGCCGTATCATATGACGCCACCTGCCCGGCTCGCCATTGAGACGATGGTTTCCGCTCTCAGCGGGGTCAGCCGCATTGTCATGTCTCAACTCGTCAACCCCGTTCTGAGCGGCCCGGTGCTAAGGCTTATGGGAGACCGCGGACGGTTGTTCGCTCCCATCCTGCACAACACGGTAAGCCCGACTATTCTGCAGGGCAGTACCAGCTTCAACGTGATACCCGGAGAGGTAACCGTTGACCTGGACGGCCGTCTTCTGCCCGGATTTCAGCCTGACGATTTGATCAACGAGGTGCGCGGCATAGGTGGAGAAGAACGCGAGATCGAAGTGGTACGCTTCGATCCCGGCCCATCAAGCCTGGACATGGGACTGTTCGACACACTGGCGGGAATACTCAAGGAAGCCGATCCGGAGGGTGTACCCTGTCCGCTCCTGCTGAGCGGAGTGACCGATGGACGCTTCTTCTCGAGTCTCGGTATCCAGACCTACGGCTTCCTGCCGATGCCCCTGCCGGAAGGCTTCAACTTCACACAGGCTATACACGCGGCGGATGAACGTATCCCGATCGAGGCGATGGAATTCGGCACGCGCGCTATGTATCAGGCGATACAGCGATTTGGGGGATGAGGCAGACTCAGCAGACGAAGGCGAAACAGATCAAGCTTCAGCGCCACAGAACTGAGATGGGGGAGCTAACAATGGGCTCCTTTGATGGTGCACTATGCTTCCTCGGCGTTGGAGGCGGCGATCTGAGCCACGTAGCAGATGACAGGCTAAGAAAGGGGCTGGGTGCCGTACTTGTCGAAGAGGACAGCCCGATCCTGGAACTGACGAGACGACAGATCGACGAGTATCTCGGCGGAACAAGAAAGGAGTTCGACATTCCGCTACTCATGGTGGGAAGCGACTTTCAGAAGAGCGTCTGGAAAGCCTTGATGAAGGTGCCTCATGGATCTACCTCAACATACAGACGAATAGCGGAGGATATCGGCAGCCCGAAGGCCGTCCGCGCTGTGGGCAATGCCTGCAAAGCCAATCCCATCGGCATAATCGTGCCCTGTCACCGAATCATCGGGAGTGACGGAGGGCTCGTCGGATACGGCGGCGGAGTGCCTCTCAAGGAAATGCTGTTGAGCCTGGAGCAGAGACACGGTGCCCGGTGAGACAATAAGGTCGATTCTGTGGAGTAGGCTGGCGAGTCTATACCCGAGTATCAAGTAAGGAGAGTACAATGAACCACCCGCCGACGATTGAGACAGAAAGGCTGATCCTGAGGCCGTTTCAGATAAGCGATGCCGCCAGGGTCAAGGAACTGGCCGGGGCATACGAGATCTACAGGCCGACGCTCAACATACCACATCCCTATGAGGACGGTATGGCCGAGAGGTGGATCTCCACCCACGCCGCTCAGTTCTACAGTGGCGAAGGGGTGAACCTGGCAGTCACGCTCAAGGGTGACGGCCTCCTGATCGGCGCCATAGGATTGGGGGCAAGCCCGAAGCACAACCGCGCCGAACTCGGATACTGGATCGGAGTGCCGTATTGGGGAAACGGTTACTGCACAGAAGCGGCGATAGCCGTGATCAGGTATGGCTTCGGGGCATTGAAGCTGCACAAGATCACCTGCTCACACATGGAATGGAATACGGCATCAGGCCGCGTTATGCAGAAGGCCGGGATGCAGCGCGAAGGGGTTCTGACCGACCACCTAGTAAAGGACGGCGAATATCGCACGATGGTGCTGTACGGGATTCTCAACGGCGAAGAGGGATCTGCTGCAGAAGGTCACAGCGGCAGCACCTGACATCGACCTTGAAGTCCCGAATCGCGGGATCCAACCATAGGATGGCGAGCAGCAGAACAGGGACACGTCCATTTTCGCACCGCAGGTTGCCGCTCGCTGTGGGTGGCAGGGCAGGTGATCGGCCTTGACGAAGTATCCGCTGTTACAGAATAATGGACGTGTCCCTGTTTTCTGCGCCATGGGACAGGAGATTCCAGATATGATTAGGCAGTACGTCAAGGACCTCAAGGAGAAAGGGGCGATCAAGACCGGGCAGGTCGAGCGGGCTTTCTCCCGGGTTGAGCGGCACAAGCTTGTGGAACGGTTCTACGTGCATGACGAGGAGCGGGGAGCACATGCGTATGCGGGAGGACGATGGGGAAGAAGAGACTTCGATGCACAAGACCCAGATCCTGAGCTTCTGAAGACCATTTACTCGGATTGTGCTCTTCTCACCAGGATCAACCCACCTAGCTCTACTTCCTCGCCATACCTGGTAGCCCAGATGCTGGAGCTTCTAGAGCTTGAAGAGGGGATGAACGTCCTGGAGATTGGGGCCGGGACGGGATATAACGCCGCCTTGATGCAGGAGATCGTGGGGAGGGAGGGGCACATCACAACAATGGACATTCAAGAGGGCGTTGTCGAGCAGACGCGGAGGCTTCTTAAGGGCTCGCGCTATGGTGATATCGATGTGATCTGCGCGGATGGCGCACAAGGCTTCCCGGAAAATGCGCCATACGATCGCATCATCGCCACCGTTGGCTGCCCTGACGTTTCCTTCCGCTGGGCCGAGCAACTTCGAACGGACGGGTTCATGCTTATTCCCCTCCAGCACGGGCCGGAAGGCTTAGATCCCCTGGTTCAGTTGCGGAGGAACA
>JBLRXG010000163.1:0-3032 GCA_047920855.1 Dehalococcoidia bacterium
CCTGGCCTGGCCCCGCCGTCCTGGCCTCACCCGCCATCTTCAGTCTCCTGTCCATATTCTCAGCCATTTGCGTTTCCTCCTTTGCTATTCCTGTATTCTCCCTAGTTTCTGTGGGTCAGGATCACGTACCCGGTGCTGGTTAGCGCGTAGGCAACCCCTGTCCTGGCCGGTTGAGCGGCATACCACGGGAGGTTGGGCTGAGCGGTGTCGTGTCCGTTGCCTCGGTCTACCCTGCCCGATACGCCGGTCGTGTCCCTGCCCCGGGTCTTCAGGTTCTTCTTCATGTCTGCCATTTTGTGTTCCTCCTTCTTTCGTCGAACTCAAGCTGTGCATTAATTAATTTAAGGTATTATAACCCGCCTCTTTAACTTTGCCAAGCCCTTGGAGGCCTAATGTTGAGAAAATTTCAGAGAAGAATGAAGAAAATGAAACAACGCGGGTCTGGAGGATGGAATCCTGCAGCGAAGACAGCGGACGTTAAGGTTCGGTGGTGATCTCCGGGAATCGTAGAGGCAATCAGGACAGGCGATCTGGCACTAGCGTGGTGTTAGAAGACCTGTGCTGCTGGTCCGTTGGGTCTTTGGCGGGTGCCGAACCGGGTTCTGCTGCTCGAAGACGACGCATGTCTGCTAGGCTCTCGCGGAGGAGCTGCGGCTCAGGTCAACGATGCGATAGCTAATGCTTTCTTCGTCAAGTCTCTGCACCAGTGCTGATATCCTGTCCCTGCTGCAGACTACGAGTACGGGAAGCCCGCAGTAAGCTGCCTCCACCGCCGCCTCCCTGACGCCGTGAAGATAGTCCGGCCTGCCCCCGATCTTCTTGAGCGCCACGAGGGCCTCGGTACCCATCACCCCCACCAGCCTGGCCTCTTTCACGGCCTTCTCCAGCCGGTTCAGGTCGGTGGTACTGGAACCCCCATCACCTATGTCGGGAACCTTGCCGATGGTAACCGTGGCTTTCTCCAGTTCGACTATCCCCTCGACGTCCCGGACTCCGACGTCCTGCCCTTTCCTGGCATCGGTCACAACGAGGCCTGTGGCTCCTCCAGTACTTGCGACATCAGAGGCGTATAACAGTCCGTCTCTCATATACAGGGCAGCCCGCTGCCCCACCGCCAGGTCGCTATCGGCTATGGCAGTCGAAGTCGATATGTCGGCCACGACCTCGCCCACGTACCACGCATAGCTGTGTAACTGCCTGGACATCTGGAGAATCCAGTCTACTCCCTCTTTAGTGACGGTGTAGTTGGAGCGACCATGCGAGCTCAGCCACCCTTCTCCTATGAGTTCCTTAACATATTCGGAGACCGCCTGCGAAGTGATACCCAGTTTTGAGGCGATATCCTTCTGTTGTACGTTTGGCTGATTCGCCGCTATCTCAAGCATTATCTGGAACCTGGTGGCCAGGTTCTTGCTCCTCAGTATCTGCGCCATAGCCATTACATTATACCACCCGGCATGCGCGAGGGCTGACCGGCATACGAGACGGCCTGTGAACCAGACCGGACGCCACACGGATGGTCACCACACTCAGCGGTGAGGAGGTAACAGTCCTCATGCTGAGGTGCTTTGTTAAGGAGGGCATGTCTGTGGATCAACCCAGCCCGCTGGGACAATCTGCTCTCAGTACACACCGGCCACAGTGAGGGTTCCTGGCCCGGCATATCTTCCTGCCGTGCTCTATCACATGCACGTGGAACTGGTACACCTTTGAGAAAGGCACCTGCGTCTGGAGCTGGATGTGGGCCTTGTCCATGGATGTCTTGGAGTCGATAAGCCCCAGCCGCCTGGCTACGCGAAGGATGTGTGTATCAACCGGCAGAGATGGCTTACCAAAGGAGAACAGCAGAACACATCTGGCCGTCTTGTAGCCCACCCCGGGGAGGCTCATCAGGTAGCTCTCGGCCTCGGCAGCGGTCTTCGACTTCAGGAACTCCAAGCTTATGCGTCCCTGCTCCTGTTCGATGTGCTCCAGTATCTGCCGGATCCTGACCGCCTTTATCCTGAACAGTCCACCGGTCTCTATCGCCCGCCCGACACGGTCCAGAGGAGCCGAAGCCACGTCTTCCCAGTTCTTGAACTCGGCCTTAAGAGAAGCAAATGCCCTGTTGGAGTTCGTGTCCGATGTGTTCTGAGAAAGGATTGTGCGTATGAGCACATCGACAGGTTCACCCTGCGGCTGCCACCGGAGGGCCCCGTATTCCTTTTCCAGAAGCTCGATGACCCGTTCGATAGACACTGGCTCAAGAAGGGTACCAGGCTCTCACATCCTGTCGGGAGCCGTCATGCCCATAAGGCCGAGCACCCTAGCAAGTACAACCTGTGTTGCCTCGACCAGCTTGAGGCGTGCTCCCGTCATAGCCCGGTCCTCGGAGACAACCCGGCATTGCTTGTAGAAGCTGTGGAAGGCGGTGGCAAGCTCCTGGGCATAGTAAGGCAGATGGTGGGGCTCCAGGCTAACCGCTACCCGCTCCACGATCTCGGGGAGAAGCACCAGGCGCCGGATCAGGGTCAACTCTGGCTCGGTGGTAAGCAGAGAGACCTCGCCTTCACCGAAGTCTATACACCGCTCTTCAGCCAGCCGGATGATGCTCGCGATCCGGGCGTGAGCATACTGAACATAATATACGGGGTTGTCCGCGGTCTGCCGCTTGGCCAGCTCTATGTCGAAGTCCATCTGGCTGTCGGCAGAGCGGGAGAGAAAGACGAACCGGCACGCATCGGGGCCGACTTCTTCGACCACTTCCCTCAGGGTGACGATATCGCCGCTGCGCTTGGAGACCCTGACTATCTCCTCACCCCGCCGCAGGGTGATCAGTTGGTGGATGATTATCTTGAGCCTATCAGGGTCGTGTCCCAGGGCCTTGAGCATTGCCTTCATCCGGGGTACGTGCCCCTGGTGATCGGCTCCCCAGATGTCGATCACAAGGTCGAACTCTCGCTCGGAGAACTTGTCGTAATGGTAGGCAACGTCGGAGGCGAAGTAGGTGGGATGGCCATCGCTACGGACCAGCACATTATCCTTGTCCTGGC
>JBLRXG010000164.1:0-2998 GCA_047920855.1 Dehalococcoidia bacterium
CCAGCGGCCCCAAGCACTTGAGCATGACACTGAGTCGGTCCAAGCTGGAGCAGATGGCAATGGACCTGGTGGACAAGACGATCCAACTCTGCGTAGAAGCATTTGATGCTGCTAAGAGAGGCTCGGGGCCCATCGACAAGATTGATCAGGTTGTTCTGGTGGGCGGTCAGACTAGAATGCCCCTGGTTCAAGAGAAGGTGAGACAGTTCTTTGGCAAGGATCCATCGAGGGGAATCAACCCCGATGAGGTTGTAGCTTTGGGTGCCGCCATCCAGGCGGGGGTGCTCAAGGGTGAAGTAGGCGAGGTCCTCCTGCTCGACGTCACTCCGCTCACTCTCGGCATAGAGACGCTGGGAGGAGTTGGCACACCGCTGATTCCGCGCAATACCACGATACCAACTTCAAAGAGCCAGATCTTCAGTACGGCCGCTGACAATCAGCCGAGTGTCGAAATACATGTTCTCCAGGGGGAGCGTCCCATGGCCGCCGATAACAGGACACTGGGACGCTTCATGCTCGATGGAATTCTGCCTGCGCCGCGGGGAGTGCCCCAGATCGAAGTGACCTTCGACATAGATGCCAACGGAATCCTCAACGTCAGTGCCCGTGACAAAGGCACAGGCAAGGAACAGAAGATCACCATCACCGCCTCAAGCGGGCTCAGCAAAGAGGAAGTAGAGAAGATGACACGAGAGGCCCAGCAGCATGCTGCTGAGGATGCCACGCGCAAAGAGGAGATAGAGGTACGAAATAACGCCGACAGCCTCGCTTACACTGCAGAGAAGACGTTACGCGACCACGGGGACAAGATTCCGGATGCCACAAAGAAGGATATCGACGGCAAGATAGCCGCCGTCAAGACCGCCCTCCAGGGACAGGACACCGGCGCCATTCGCAACGCCATGCAGGAGTTGTCAGAGGCCATGCAGAAGGTCGGAGAGTCGGTCTACCAGCAACCGGGGCAGGCTCCGCCCGAGGGGCAGGAAACCGGTGAACAGGCTCCCGAGGGAGGAGACGAAGGTACGGTTGAGGGAGAGTTCCGCGAGGTCTAGTCAGTAGAGACCTCGTCGACCTCCCGCGCGAGATCCTATCGACAGCCGGCGGTTTTTGGAGTAGACTTGTTCATGCTATTCTGAGGAGTCGGGACAATCTGAACGACAGGTAGTCTCCGCCGGACCGGGCGGAGATTATCCTTAGAAAAAGCTCGACTCTCTGCCATCGCTTGATAACGACAGGGAGCCGCAGATCAGGAACAATCGGGAAGCGTAGAATATAGCAGCAGGGACAGCCGGAGACCCGGTGCTCCCGATGACAGAGACAACGGCGTCGGGTTCTCCCTTCTGGCTGTCTGTCCGAGAGTTGACACAGTCTTTGGATCACCACCCAAGGAGGAAGAATGGCAGTGGATAAGTACAGCGAGCTATACGAGAGATTGCAGAAGGAGAAGGCAGAACTGCTGGACAAAATAGAGCAGATAAGAGCGCGCGGCCAGCCGTCGGCGGATAGAAGGGAAGGCAGCCCCTTCGGAAAGCGGGAGGAGGGAGCCGACGAGGCCTCCGAACTGGAGAAAAGACTGGTCCAGGAGAAGAAGCTCTTCGACGCGCTCAACGACGTGGAACACGCCCTCGAGAAATACGATGCCGGCACCTATGGGACGTGCGATTCCTGCGGGCAGGCGATTGAGCAGGCCCGCCTCGAAGCCATGCCGCAGGCAAGCCTCTGCCTCAGCTGCAAGTCAACCAAGGTCAAGGATGCAAGGGGAGAATGGGTCCCCAAGTAGCTCAGGGGGCTTCATAACAACAGATCTTGTGGACAGACATCGACCGGACGCTGCTTCCGGCACGCACTGGCAAGAGCTAAGGTTGTTCGTAACCATCGCCGTCCTGGTGGTTGTCCTCGACCAGGTAAGCAAGCTGCTGGTGAAGGCGGCACTGACCCTGGGAGACCAGGTACAGCTGATACCGGGCTTCCTCGACCTGGTTCTGATCAAGAACTACGGCGCCGCCTTCGGCATATTGCAGGGTCAGACGGCCCTTATCATAAGCATCAGCTTACTCGGATTGCTGATCATCTCGGTCTTCCTCCACCACTTCCCCCCTACCAACAGACTGGGCATAGCTGCATTCTCCCTGATCATGGGCGGTACTGTGG
Source organism: Dehalococcoidia bacterium (assembly GCA_047920855.1). Taxonomy (GTDB): domain Bacteria; phylum Chloroflexota; class Dehalococcoidia; order GIF9; family AB-539-J10; genus RBG-13-51-36. Next base: position 2,152 of record JBLRXG010000164.1, read on the forward strand.
GCAATCTGGTGGACCGCATCCGGCCTCCTCACTATGTAGTCGACTTCATCCGTGTTCACCTGCACGCGAACTTCTCCTGGCCCGCCTTCAATGTGGCCGATGCGGCAATGACGATAGGGATCCTCGCTCTCATCCTCTACTTCTACAGGGCGGGGCTGTTCAGAAGAGCGTATGAACGGACCCACAAGCCCGAGAGTTGAGAGGCTTGAGTTCAGTTCCTCTGTGTCCGACGTCCGTCTTGACAGGTACCTGACACAACTTCTGCCCGACTATTCACGCGCCCATCTCCAGAAGCTAATAGCCCAGGGTGACGTCCTGGTGAACGGCCAGAAGGCCAGGGCAAGTCGGAGGCTGGATCAAGGCGACGTGGTAACGGTGCAGCTTCCGGCCTCCCCTGGCCCTCCTCTCCCCGAACCGATTCCCCTGGCGGTCGTCTACGAAGACGAAGACGTGCTGGTCGTAGACAAGCCCGCAGGACTGACAGCCCACCCTGCGCCGGGGCACCCCGACGGCACCCTGGTCAATGCCCTGCTGTCCCGCTGCCCTGACCTGGCCCTGAGCAGCGGCGATGTCATGCGCCCGGGCATCGTCCACAGGCTGGATAAGGATACGTCGGGACTGATGGTCATCGCCAGGAACGACCCGGCACGCGAATGCCTGGTCGCGCAGTTCAAGAGCCGCTCGGTAAGCAAGGGCTACCTCGTCCTCGTCAAAGGACGGATGTTCCCCGAACAGGGCATGATCGAAGCTCCTATCGGGCGGGATCCGCACCGCAGGCGCAGGATGGCGATCTTAGATGAAGGAAAAGAAGCCACCACCTTGTATCGGGTGCGCAGGCACCTGGGGG
>JBLRXG010000165.1:0-2949 GCA_047920855.1 Dehalococcoidia bacterium
GGTACCGGAGCTACTGACAGGCAGCGCTGTGGGCCAGCGAGGTGATGAGGTGAAACGACCGAAGCGTTTTGACAGGCGAACCAAGATAGTGTGCACTATCGGACCGGCCACAGGCCCGGCCGCCGTCATCAGGCGCCTGATCGGGGCGGGCATGAACGCCGCCCGTCTTAACCTGTCCCACGGCACCCATAAGGAACACGCGCGTCACATCCAGACCGTGAGGAGGCTGTCCGCCAGCCTGGATGTCCCCGTTGCCATACTCATGGACCTGCCCGGGCCCAAGTACCGTACCGGGAAGCTACGGGACGGCCAGGCAAAGCTCAGGAGAGGCGCCCGGGTCATCCTCAGCACGATCCAGGCGGAGGGAGACTCCGACGTGATACCGGTCAACCTTCCTGACCTGCCGCGGGATGTCAAGGTGGGCGACACGGTGCTGCTCGACGATGGACTGATGCAGCTCAGGGTGCTTGAGAAGGGGGACACCGAGGTAACGTGCAGGGTCGTCGTGGGTGGGGTGCTCACCGAGGGGCGCGGCGTGGTCGTGCCCGGTATGCGCACCTCGGGTCCATTCGTCACCGATGCTCTGCGCGAGAGCATCTCATTTGCCATCGAGCAGAAGCCCGACTTCCTGGCACTGTCGTTCGTCAGGAACGCCGATGACGTCGCCGGCGTGAGGGATATATTGCTCGAACACGGCGCGGACATCCCCATTGTCGCCAAGATCGAGAGGGGCGTGGCCGTCGGCAGCTTCGACGGCATTCTGGCAGTCAGTGACGGCATAATGGTGGCGCGGGGAGACCTCGGTGTCGACATTCCCCTGGAGAAGGTGCCGCTGGTACAGAAGAAGATCATCAGGAAGTGCAATAAGGCGGGCAAACCGGTGATCACGGCAACGCAGATGCTGGAATCGATGGTCGGTGCTGCCCGGCCCACCCGGGCCGAGGTCACCGACGTGGCCAATGCCATATTCGACGGCACCGATGCCGTCATGCTGTCCGCGGAGACGTCCATCGGGAAGTACCCGTTGCAGGCGGTGAAGATGATGGCGAGGATCGCGCGGGAGACGGAAGCAACACTACCCTACGATCAGATACTGGCGGAACGGGGCAGGTGGCTGGAGCAGAAGACCGACGAGTTGATAAGCTACAGCGCCTGTTATACTGCCCACACTCTCCGGGCGGTTGCGCTGGTCGCCTTCACCGAGTCCGGAAGCACTACGGGACGGGTGTCCAAGTACCGTCCCGAAGTACCCATCCTGGCCCTGACCCCTGATGCCGTGGTGTTGGAGAGGATGATGCTTCGCTGGGGTGTCTACCCGTTCCAGAAAGAGGAGCCATCTTCGGTGGAAGAGCTCTTCGCCACAGGCGCCAGGCTGGCCAGGGAACTGGGACTGGCCCGGCCCGGCGACCTCATAGTGATAACCGGCGGCATTCCCATCGGGGTAACCGGCTCCACCAATCTTCTCAAGGTGGAGCAGATCCGGTAGTGACGGGAGATTCCTGCCACTGTGATGTGCTGACGGGTCTATGCTAGAGGAGCATTAGGAGGTCATGATGATACAGTCTGCTTTGTACCTGGCACACCCTGACGGTACGCTGACGGAACGGCTAACTACAGAGCAGATCAGGACCTCTCTGGCAGGCGGGGAAGGTGTGCTCTGGGTCGATATTGAGGACACGGCGGATGAGGATGCCGAGCTGCTGTCCAGGGTATTCTGTTTTCATCCCCTGGCGGTGGCCGATTGCGTTAGCAGGAACATACATGCGCCGAAGATAGACGACTTCGGCGATTATCTGTTCATTATAGTGCATGGCATCAACTACCACAACGAGCCCGACGTCATTGAGACAACGGAACTGGCGCTGTTCCTGGGTAAGAACTACGTCGTCACCAGCCACGATGTGCCGATGAGGTCGGTGTCATCCGTGTTGGGCAGGGTTCGCCAGGACGGACGTCCCATGCGCAGAGGCGCCGGTTTTCTGGCTCACGACATCATCGATGCCCTGGTGGACAACATCATGCCTGCCATCGACGAGATGGATGAGAAGAGCGTCGCGATCGAGGCCGAGGCCCTGCATGAACCGAGGAGACAGACACTTGTGTCCATCATGCAGCTTAAGCGCAGCATCCTGGCTCTGACGCGGGTGATCATGCCCCAGCGCGAGATAGTCAACGGGCTCAGCCGCGGCGAGTACGCCCTGATAGGCGAGCGGGCTGAGATATACTACCGCAATATATACGACCACCTGGTGCGCATCGAGATGCTGGTCAGGGACCTCAGAGATATGGCTGAGAGCGCCCTCAACACCTACCTCTCTTCGGTGTCCAACCGTATGAACGAGGTGATGAAGATGCTGACACTAATAGCTACCATCTTCATCCCCTTGACCTTCATCGCCGGTATCTACGGTATGAACTTCGTCAATATGCCCGAACTGGAGTGGCGTTACGGGTATTTCGGCATACTAATCGTAATGGCGGTGATATCCCTGTGTCTGATAATCTACTTCAGGAGGAAGAGGTGGGTTTGAGAATATTGGCAGGAGGTTAGCTGAACCAGGCATGCTCACTGTCTGAAGGTCACAGACGGTCCGGGGGCGACTGCCGGGCCCTCTCCCTTGTGGAGAGAGTTCCCGAATACCCCGTAGCGATGCCCTGGGTGAACGATGATCGTGAGGAATGTGCGTTCGTTCATGAAAGGAGATGAGAATGAAGGTAGTTCTTGCCGTTGATGGCTCTCGCTACTCAGAGGCCGCCTTGAACAGGGTGAAGGCCCTGCGGATAGGCAGGGGCGCTGAAGTGACGCTTGTGACCGTTATCCCGGAGCATGTCTTTTCGGGCGGGCGCACTCTGACCGAATTGCTGGGGCGCTCGGTTGCCATCAGGAGCCAGTTGCGGAAGGCCGAGGAAGAGGCAGCATCGCAGTTGCTTGCCGGGCTATCGAAGCCG
>JBLRXG010000166.1:0-2881 GCA_047920855.1 Dehalococcoidia bacterium
AAATCCGCCTGGCTCAAGAAATGCTATCCTGCTGAATTCTACTGCGCCCTGCTCAACAATCAGCCCATGGGATTCTACTCCCCGGAGGTCATCGTACGGGATGCCAGGAGACACGGGGTCGAGGTCTTGCCGGCGGACATCAACAAGAGCAATGCCAGGTGCACGATCGAAGATGACAGGGCCTCTCCTGAGCTAAGCCGAAGGATCAGGCTCGGCTTGATGTACGTCAAGGAAGTGGGAGAGAAGGCCATGAGCCGGATTCTGACTGAAAGGGAGAGTGCCCCTTATCTTTCACTGGAGGACTTCTATACCAGGACCGGACTGGAGAGGAAGCCCGTGGAAAGCCTTATCCTCGCCGGCGCCTTCGACTATTCCGGCTACCAGAGGAGACAACTGTTATGGCAGCTAGGCATTCTGGAGAAGAAGTGCCCGGGGGAGTTAACTCTGGAATTCAGCGATATCACGGTCTCCCTGCCCGACTTCACCGAACTGGAGGAGATGAAAGTGGATTACAGAGTGCAGGGGTTGTCCACAAAGCACAATCCCATGCAGGTAGTGAGAAGAGGCATATCCGGTGACGGCCTGATAAGAAGCTCCCAGCTCTCTAAACTGCCGTCGGATGCCCGGGTGCGGCTGGCCGGCTACGTTATAACCAGACAGAGGCCTCCCACCGCTAAGGGTTTTGCCTTCATGACTCTCGAGGACGAGGACGGCATGGTGAATGTAATAGTCAGGCCACAAGTGTACAAGAAGCACCGGCAGGTGTTTAAGCTCGAGCCGCTGGTTGTGGTCGAAGGAACACTCCAGAAACGGGAAACCCTGAACATCATCGCCGAGACGCTCACCTCACTGCGAGATGAAAGGAAAGGCAACCCGGACAACATACAGCACCCGGCCAACCCGATTAGTTGAGCCCCGGTTCTTGTTGTCAACGGAAGGAACGCTTAGTAGAATATGAGACAAGCAGAAATGGCTACGATTCGAATAGGCACCTGTTCCTGGACCGATCGAACGCTGCTCAACTCGGGACGTTTCTACCCCGATTCGGCGAGTTCGGCGGAAGCGCGCCTTCAGTATTATGCCAGCCAGTTCAACATCGTCGAGGTGGACAGCAGCTACTATGCCCTGCCCGGCGAAAGGAACAGCTATCTCTGGGCAGAGCGCACTCCCGACGACTTCCTGTTCAACTTCAAGGCCTTCAGGCTGTTCACCCAGCACCCTACACCCGTCACCTCCCTGCCCAAGAACATCAGAGAGCAACTCACCCCCGAACTCCGTCAGAAACCGAACCTGTACTACCGTGACCTTCCGCCTGAACTCGTAGACGACCTGTGGCAGAGGTTCGAGAGCGCGCTGCTCCCGCTGGACACCGCCGGCAAGCTGGGTATCGTGCTCTTCCAGTTTCCGTCCTGGATCTATCCCGGCACGCAACAGTTCGACTACATGGTGATGTGCAGGGACCGATTGCCCCAGTACAGCATCGCCATCGAGTTCAGGAACAACTTATGGCTGAGTGAGAAGAACAGCGCTGCGACGCTCGATTTCCTCAGGAGGAATGACCTGTCTTATGTCTGTGTCGATGAGCCCCAGGGTTTCAAATCCAGCGTGCCCCCCATCGCCGAGGTAACCTCTGACATAGGCATCGTCCGTTTCCACGGCAGGAACACGGAGACCTGGGAGAAGAAAGGCATCGGCCCCGCCGAGCGGTTCAACTACCTCTATACCGAGGACGAACTGAAGCCCTGGGCGGAGAGTATACGCGACCTTGCCGGCCGGACAAGCGAGATGCACGTCCTGTTCAACAACTGCTACGAGGACAAGGCCGTCGTCAACGCCCGGCAGATCTCGTTGATGCTCGACACCCTCACCCGCCCGCAGACGGCTAAGGAGTAGAACTCACCAAGCAGAACGGCCATAGACACTGGAGACGATACGGGTCTGCACTCACTAATCTCGGGCAGAAACAGCAACCTGCCTCGTCAGCCAACCCGAGATCAACTGCAACACCCGCATCTACTCGAACTCGTTCCTTCCCAGCGCCACGAAGATGATAGCCAGTATTCCCAGGACAATGACACCGCCTAGCGCGCATATCGAACCGGCAAGGGCCAGTCCCCAGAACCGTCTTCTCAGAGCAGAGATGCCCCCCGCCAGGGCAACTGCGCCCAGTAGTATCCAGATGGGTCCCACAACCATGATGACTGATATCACTAACTCCGTCACCCACTCATCCCCTACAACGCCGGCGAACCGAAGCAAAGCCTGTCCGGCGAAGACAACCACAAGGCCGAGGATGATCTCAACTGCCCCGGAGACAATACTGAGTACACCGGCGGTTGTCGGCTTCCACGTTCTCTCCATCGCACCTCCTTTCTGCATAACAGGATACAGCCATACGCCCTAACCGTCAATCGCTGGAGTTCCCGCTGCCCCGCGGTACAGTTCTGGCCGCAGGTGTTGTCCCTTCCTGGTTAGTCCGGGTGCCCTCCGACGGGACGGAGATGCGCCCGGGCTCGTTTGACCGTTGGTTTGGCGGCCTGCTACAGTTCGCCCGCAGGTCACATGCTGACAGGGCTATGAGGCTGCGACGACGAAATTAACGAGAAGGAGCGGAACGATGAAAGTGACGGTTCTCAACGGCAGCCCCCGCGGGAGAAAGAGCAATAGCCATATCATGATAGAGCCGCTGCTGGAGGGAGCCAGACAGGCCGGGGCCGAGACGGAAGAGGTGTTCCTGGTCGAGAAGGACATCAAGCATTGCCGGGGCTGTTTCGCCTGCTGGGTCAAGACCCCGGGAATATGCACAATCAAGGACGGCACGACCGGTCTGCTTGACCTTCTCCTCGAGTCGGACTACGCGGGCATGGCTACGCCTGTATAC
>JBLRXG010000167.1:0-2875 GCA_047920855.1 Dehalococcoidia bacterium
TGTAGCGTTCGTCATCAGGGTTAACAGCCACAGCTGTGTCGCCCAGGAATGTCTCAGGGCGGGTCGTGGCAACAGTGATGAAGCCTTCGCCTTCTGTGAGGGGATAGCGGATGTGGTAGAGGTGTCCGACCATGTCCTTGTGCTCCACCTCCAGATCGGAGATGGCGGTGCGGCAGCGGGGACACCAGTTCACCATACGCTCTCCGCGATATACCAGTCCCTTGTCGTACAGACGTACGAACGCAGTCCTCACAGCTTTGCTGGGGCCTTCGTCCAGAGTGAACTTCTCCCTCGTCCAATCACACGAAGCTCCCAGTTGTTGGAGTTGGCGCCTGATGTCTCCTCTGTTCTTCTCGGCCCACTCCGAGATGATCTTCGTGAACTGCTCACGACCGATCTGCTCCTTGGTCTTGCCTCGCCTTGCCAGTTGCCTTTCGATCACGACCTGGGTGGCAATCCCGGCGTGGTCAGTGCCCGGTAGCCACAGGGTCGGCTCGCCCATCATCCTGTGCCACCTGGTCATTACGTCCTGCAATGTCACAAACAGGGCATGCCCCAGATGAAGATCGCCGGTCACATTCGGAAGGGGCATAACGATCACAAAAGGTCTCTCGCTTGGGTCGATCAGGGGCGAGAAATACCCCTGCTTCTGCCAGAAGACGTACCACTTGTCCTCTATGTGGCCTGGCTCGTATGCCTTAGGCATCTGGGACATCAGTTGTCTCCCTCCATTCTCTCACAGTCAAGATCAGTATTGATGATCCACGAGTCTCGGAACGCACTGGCCTCCGGGGAAAGAAGAATGCGTTGTCAGGATTCCGGACCTGTAAACAGCCTGACGACCTTGTCAAGGACCTTGTCAGCCACCTGTCGCTTGGTGAGCAGAGGCAGGGCTTCAACCGCGCCTTCCTTGTCGATGATGGTGACACGATTTGTGTCGGTGCCAAATCCGCTGTCTCCTGCTGTGACATCATTGGCCACGATAAGGTCAAGTCCCTTCTCCTTAAGCTTCTCAGCGGCATTCTCCAGCATGTTGGTGGTCTCTGCGGCGAACCCGACCTTGAGGAAATCACCCCTGAGACTGCCGATGATGTCGGGTGTAGACTCCAGTTCCAGTTTGATCCCGCCACCCCGCTTCTTGATTTTGTCTCTGGCTACGTTCTTCGGCCGATAGTCAGCAACCGCTGCAGCCATTATCACAGCATCAGCCCGCGATGCCACGCTCTCTACAGCCTGACGCATCTCCTCAGCAGTGCGGACGTCGATGATGTCAGCACCCGCAGGTGTCCTCACTGAGACCGGTGCTGTGACCAGCGACACCTTGGCACCGCGTTCGATGGCTGCTTCGGCCATAGCATAGCCCATCTTCCCTGACGACCTGTTCGCGATACAGCGGACAGGGTCGATCGGCTCCTGGGTGCCGCCTGCAGATACCACGATGTGCTTGCCTGCCAGGTCTCCGTGTTTGCCGAGCACCCCGCGAATCGCACCCATAATATCGATGATATCAGCAAGGCGTCCCATGCCCTCCCTGCCCGAAGCCAGCCAGCCCGTGGATGGCCCGACGATCACGAAGTCGCGCTCCTTGAGTTCAGACAGATTGTCCTGGGTCACCGGATTCTCATACATATTGGTTTCCATGGCCGGCGCTATGATCACGGGGGCCGTGGTGGCCAGCACGGTGCAAGACAGCATGTCATCGGCGATACCTGCAGCCAACTTGGCAATAGTATTAGCTGTGGCAGGGGCGATGACCACGATGTCAGCCGATCTGGCAAGCGAGACGTGTTCCACACTGTACTCAGAGGCAACATCGAACATCTCAGTCACCACAGGTCTCCCTGTCAGAGCCCGAAAGGTAATAGGTGATATGAACTGAGTAGCTCCCTCGGTCATCACCACATTCACCCTTGCTCCGGCCTGGGTCAACTGACTGGCTATCTCCGCAGCCTTGTAGGCGGCGATACCACCTGTTACCCCCAATACTACCGTCATGTCTCTGAGCATCGGTTCTACCTGTTCATCTCATAGATGAGGCGCAGACCTATGAGCGTCAGATTAGGATCGACTACGTGTATGGCCGGTATCTCCTCGGCAAATGGATAAGCCTGGCCCCCAGTAGCTACAACCTTCACCTTGCTCCCTAGCTCGCGCTCAATGCGCCTTATCATGCCTTCAATCAGATCGATGTAACCGAATATTATACCCGACTGCATGGCAGAAACGGTATTCCTGCCGATGACTTGCTTCGGGCGTACCAGCTCAATCCTGGGCAGCGCAGCTGTGCGAGCAAACAGAGCCTCGCTAGCTATGCCGATACCCGGCGCAATCGCTCCTCCCAGGTAATCGCCTTCCTCTGATACCACATCAAACGTCGTAGCCGTGCCCAGATCGATCACAACCAGCGGCCTCCCATAGAGGCTCTGAGCAGCGACAGCGCCCACTACACGATCAGGACCTACCTCGCGAGGGTTATCGAGACTGATGCGTATTCCTGTCTTGACACCGGCTTCAACGATCAGAGGCCTGGCATGTAAGTACTTAGTGCACAACTGAACGAACGTGTGTAGCAGCGGAGGCACCACACCACAGAGCACAACTCCTGTGACTTCTGCGGAAACGACTTTCTCTCTCTCCATCAGGTTCAGTAGCGTTCCGCCATACTCATCTGAGGTCGTGTGAGTATCAGTGGCGAGATTCCATGTGGCTATCAGCCTATCGCCGTCAAACACACCCAGTTTTACGTTTGTGTTTCCGATATCTACTGCCAGTAACATGTGCTTCTACCCCATCAGCAGTTGATACTGAGCACTGAGTATAGCACTACCGTGAGATCCATTCCACCGTTGAACCGTGAGCCTACTGAAAGGATAAC
>JBLRXG010000168.1:0-2858 GCA_047920855.1 Dehalococcoidia bacterium
TTGAGCAGATCATAAGACCTGCCCAACGGGTTGCCTGAACCCTTTCCTTCAGGCTCATTATTCGATTAGAATAGACTTGGGCAATGGGCCAGGCAGACAGCACAAGGCTTCTTTCTCTGGGGTCTGCTTTTGAGTTTGTCATCGAGTTTGAATGCTCTATAATCTGAGTTATGAAGATCAACAGGCTGCACGAGTGGGACGTGAGTGTGGCACAGGCGAAGGAAATACAGCTAGGCCTGGCAGAGAGGGTAGTGACGGATTTCGGGTTCGTCGATCCGGTTCTCATTGCCGGTGTCGACATCTCAGCTTCCCGCGTTGGCGGACAGGCGAGAGCGGCAGTGGTTGTCCTTTCATACCCTGAGTTAAAAACGGTGGAAGTAGGGATAGCCGAGGGCGAGATATCGTTTCCCTACGTTCCCGGCCTGTTATCCTTCCGGGAGGGTCCTTTAATCCTGGCTGCCTGTGAGAAACTGATGAAGGATCCCGACCTTGTCATGGTTGATGGTCAGGGGATAGCCCATCCCAGGAGGCTCGGATTGGCCGCTCATGTTGGGTTGTTCCTGGACAGGCCTGCGATAGGCTGCGCAAAGTCGATCCTTTGCGGTCGCCACGAATCTCTGGGGGACGATCCCGGCTCTTCTGCTGAACTGGTCGATAGAGGCGAACCCATCGGTGCTGCTCTGAGAACCAGGCATGGTGTGAGACCCATATATGTATCTGTTGGCCACAAGATCGATCTGGCATCGGCCCTGCGATCGGTGCTAGAATGCTGCCGCGGTTACAGGCTGCCGGAACCTACCCGCCTCGCCCACAAAGCTGCTTCGGGCAGGGTGTTTTTGGATGGAGCTTGGACGTGACGCAGTCTGATCGTGCTTGGTCGCGGAATTCATGTCGTGGATCAGGCAGCTGATGGTACCGCTGAACTAATGGAGCATAATGCAGGAAGATAGAGAATATCTGGACAACTTACTTCGCCGAATCTCCGACATCATGGTGCATCTTTGACCTCCCGGCCAAGGAAGATGAAGTCGCGAAGATAGAGAGTAAGACGGCACAGCCCGGTTTCTGGGATGATCCGGCCAGGGCCAAGGCCATCATGCGCAAGCTAGCGGTCAAGAAGGGCCTGATAGACGCATGGCGCGATCTCGAGAAGAAGGCCGGAGAGCTCCAGGAGATGATCATCCTGGCCGAGGAAGAGGCGGATGACTCCCTCAACGAAGAGCTACAGCTTGAAATCAGGAAGCTGGGCTCGAGGTTCGACAGGCTGGAGGGGGAACAGCTCTTCGTTGGTGACTATGATGCGCGCAATGCCATGCTTGCTCTTCATGCCGGTGCCGGCGGCACTGAGTCTCAGGACTGGGCGGACATGTTACTCAGGATGTACCTGCGGTGGGCGGAGCGGCATGGTTATCAAGCGGAAGTGCTGGACGTCTCACCGGGCGAAGAGGTCGGCATCAAGAGCGCCATCGTCGAAATCCGGGGCGATTACGTCTATGGCTATCTGAAGGGGGAGCACGGTGTGCACAGGCTGGTGCGATTGTCCCCTTTCGACTCCGACCATGCCCGCCACACGTCTTTCGTGCTGGTCGAGGTCTTGCCTGAGGCCGAAGAGGCCGTGGATCTGATAATAGCCCCGGAGGACCTGAAGGTTGATACGTTCAGGTCCAGCGGTCCCGGCGGGCAGCACATGCAGAAGACAAGCAGTGCGGTGAGGATAACCCATCTGCCCACGGGGCTGGTGGTCACCTGCCAGGGCCAGCGGTCCCAGCACCAGAACAAGGAAGCTGCCCTGAAGATACTCTACTCGCGTCTTCTAGAACTGGATCATCAGGAAAGGGATGAGAAGAGAGCCAGGATCAAGGGTGAGCGCATCGAAGCCGGCTGGGGAAACCAGATTCGCAGTTACGTGCTTCACCCGTATAAGATGGTGAAAGACCTGCGCACCGACTACGAAGTGCACGATCCTGAAGCTGTTCTCGGCGGGGAACTCGATGGGTTCATTACGGCCTATCTTCGATCCAGGATCGGGACATGACGATGAAAGAAGCGCTAGCACTACTGGCTCTGCTGCTGCTCCTGGTACCTTCGTCCGTCGAGGCACAGAGCGGAACCAGCGCTGGCGACGCTCAGTATCATCTGTCGTCCCTGTCTCAGAATGCCGGGAATGGAATCGTCGTCATAAATACCGGTGTGGAGAAGGACTTCCCCGAGCAGGCTGCGTTCACTCTGGAAGCTCAGAGCAGCAGCGATATAGTTGATGTCCGCCTGTGCTACCGGGTGGACAAGATGAGTCATGTCGATGTTGTCAGTGAGGGTCGGGCTGAGTTTGTCCGGGGAACGACAATCGAGGCTGTATGGGTATGGGACATGACTAATGCCAGCCTACCCCCGGGTGCTGGAGTCACATACTGGTGGCTAATAGAGGATGCCAGTGGGAGCAGGTTAGTGACATCGCCCGAGATCATGCGGTTCGATGACAATCGCTATATGTGGCAGAGCCTCACCAGTAGCGGATTCCTTGAGGAGTGCGATATCTCTGAAGTGGTTGAGGTGACTATCCTCTGGTACCAGGGGGCTTCTTCTTTCGTTCAGGAACTCATGAATGCTTGCGAGGAAGGGATCATGAGGTTAACTACGGATATTGGTGCGTGCCCGGAGAGGCCGATAAGGATCTACATCTACGCCTCCACTGATGATCTGAAAGGGGCTATGATATTCCCCCAGGAATGGACGGGGGGTGTTGCCTATACTGAGTTCAGTACGATCGCGATTGGCATTCCGCCCTCCCGCCTCTCATGGGGTAAGAGGGCACTGGTTCACGAGTTGACACACCTTGTGGTTCACCAGGCAACCTATAG
>JBLRXG010000169.1:0-2845 GCA_047920855.1 Dehalococcoidia bacterium
CATCAAGCTTGTCGGTCTTGTTGATCCTGCCCATCATAAGCTTGGCCTTACCGGCGTGAACCAGGGCCGGAATATGTCCCGCCTTCTCCATTTCATCTATCATCCAATACCAGTTTCCCACACTCTCCACCGCTATCTGGCTACCCTGGGGCAAGCCTTTCAGGAATGCGCGGTAGCATTCCCTGTCATGCTCCACCCTCTGCGGAGGGATAATCTCCCCCGCTTCGCTGATACCCGCAAACACCGAGTATTTCTTGTGGGCATCACATCCGATATAATGATCCATGCTGCAGTACCTCCTTCTTCTCTGTGGTTTTTCCCTATTGTAAGGGGTACCGCAGCGTTTTCATATAATCAAAGAAGGAGGCTGGCGACCAACCAGGGACACACCGCTAGAGATGAGCATCCCCGAGGGACTACGGGATGTCATCGGCAGGCGCCTCTCCCTGCTCAGCCCCGAGTGCAACCAGCTTCTTTCTGTGGCCTCCGTTATCGGCCGGGAGTTTGCCCTGGAGACCCTCAAGGCCGTAGCCGGCATAGATGAAGACGTCTTTGTCAATGCCCTCGGCGAGGCTGTGCGGCTGTCGGTGCTGGAAGAGCGTTCCCAGGTCGGCTTGGTGCGCTACCGCTTTACACATGCCTTCTTCCGCCAGACCCTTTACGAGGAGATGATCGCCCCGCAGCGCCTGAAGCTGCATCAGCAGGTAGCACGCTCCCTCGAAACCCTGTACGCCAAACGCCTCGAGGGGCACGCCGCCGAGCTGGCCGAGCAATTCTCCTATTCCACAGACCCGGCCGACCTGAAGAAGGCAGTGGAGTACGCAGAGATGGCGGCCAGGAAGGCAACAGAGGTCTATGCCTACGGGGAGGGGGGTAAGGCTGCTGGAGCATGCGCTCAAGGTACAGGAGATACTGGACTCCGAGGACAAGGCCAAACGCTGCGACCTGGCCCTGGATCTGATCGATGCTTTGCTTATGGCCGGCGGGCATCGACGGGTTGTCGAGATCGAGGCGCCCCGGGCGCTGTCCCTGGCTGAGGCCATTCCCGACAACGCTCGGGCCTCACGGGCCTGCCTCGGGGTTATGAAGGGACTGGTGGCCTATGGACACCCGACGATGGCTTCCCCCGGGCGGTGCAATGGGCCGAGCGGGCCAACAGGTATGTCCTGCCCGATACCATTGAACGGGCCTGGCTGGACGGCATGCTGGCTTACATGCAGGCGTCGGGATATCGCCTGTCGGCAGAAACGACTGTTCTTGCCAGCCGTGCTGCTGATCTGGCCCGGCGCTTGGGAGACCCCGACGCGTATTGGCATACAGCCGTGTGCTGGCTCTCCGTCACAGGAGCACCAAGGCATGACGAGGAGCGGCTGCGCGTGGCGGACGAACTTGCCAATCAACCCCGGCAGGGCGTGAATGTGCTGTTACTGACTTATGTGCTGTGGGTTATAGCACACACGTTCCTCGAGTTCGGCCAGCGCGGGCGTGCCGAGGACATCATAGACGAGATGCGGGCACTTGCGGAACGGAGCGGACAGCCAAACCTGCTTATCATATCTACGATAAATGACGCCGTCATGGCTATCTGGGACGGGCGGCTGGAGGAGGCAGTGGCAATCCGCCGCCAGGTAATGGCGCGTGCTGAGGAACTGGGCATCGCTGAATTCGCACTCTTGTGGACAATCTGGACCTTGCCCGCCACGGGGTGCACCTTGGAGATGCCGGCCGGGCCCTTGAGGCCAACCTGCAGGGCTCGAGAAGTCTCCCTGAGAATGTGGGTAGTGACATGGTTGTCCTGTATTGCCTGGCGCACCTGGGCCGATATGACGAGTTAGCCGAGATGCTGGAACGGCTGATCGTGGCACGTCCGGGCATTGGGGGGGCCGAGGACGAGGTGATGTGGTCGACTTCGGATATTGTGGCCTTACAGGCTGCGGTGCTTTCGAAACACCGTCAGGCTGCTGAATTGCTGGTCAACCGGCTGTCCGGCAGCAACCGCCGCACGAGTGGAATATGGATCAGCACATGTACAGCCCGCCACCTGGGTGGGGCAGCAGCCCTGCTGGGCAGGCATGACGAAGCCCGCAGATACTATCAGGAGGCCGTAAAGGTCTGCACTGACATGAGGTTCCGCCCGGAGCTGGCCCTCACCTGCCTTGAGCTTGCCGAGCTGATCCTGGAGCACTACCCCGACGATAAGAAGGAGGCGGCGGACCATCTGGCCTTCTGCATCCCGGAGTTCCGCGACATGAAGATGCAACCTGCGCTGGAACGGGCACTGAGGCACAAGGAGGTATTGAAGGCATAGGCCCTCTTTGGGTAGTGGCGGTGCAAGGACGAACCGAGCCATATCGCAGCCATGTCGCTCGCCTCAGCTTCCCCGGTCTACCAGGAGGTTCATGTGGCGATCACGTGGCTGACCGGTTGGCGCACTCAGCATCAGGGGCCGGGTTCGGTCTCTCCGGGTTGGAGGATGGCGTCAAGTTCATCCTGGAAGAAGAACTTCTCGTCTCCGTAGGCAGGCTTGAGGTCGCTGAGCCAGGCCGCTCTGTCATCGTATGCTGCCAGGAAGGGACGACCTACCCACTCCGGGTTCCTCCCCTGGATCATGTTGAGGACGAATGCGCGTTCACCACAAAGGTCTCGCACACCAACTATCTGAACCTTTCCGGGCAGACATGACATGATGGGGCCTCTGACAGTGCGGCAGAGTCCACTGACCGACCTGTAGGCCTCATTGAATAGCTCCCAGGCTGCTGAGAGGGGTACGGAGAAGTAGTGCTGCGACCCGGTGTCCCGTGCCACGAACATGTAGTAGGGGATGCAGTTGAGAGCAACCTGCTTC
>JBLRXG010000170.1:0-2811 GCA_047920855.1 Dehalococcoidia bacterium
TTGTCCTCGCCCCGCACATAGACGAAGCCCTCCGCAGCGCAGAACGTGCTCTTGATAGCCGCACCAACCGAAACAGTCTTCAGTGGCGTTGACTGACCTCCAGGCACAGCATCAAGGTCAAAGAAGTAGATACTCCCTGATTCCGCAGCCACTATGAGCACATTGTGGTCATCCTCTATCACAGGTCGTGCCACTATGGGGCTGCCAGCATCGAAGTCCCACAGCCGCTGTCCGGTCTCAGGATCAAGGGCGTAGAGAGTCCCGTCCAGGCAGCCCGCGTAGACGATGCCTCCATGAACGATGGGGGCAGCCCAGAACCACTTGCGGCCGGTGAATGTCCAGAGGGGCTCGCCGTCAGCAACCTTAACGGCATATAAGCTGTTATCAAACGAGCCCACGTAGATGATGCCATCATGAACCACCGGTGAGGAGGCAAGACCTCCCTCCAGTTCAACCGACCAGCCAAGCGTCTTGCCCGTCTCAGCAGACAACGCATAGATGTGACCATCAAATGTACTCAAGTAGAGGGTATCGGCGACAATAGTTGGGCTTGTCCAAAGCTTCTGAGCTAGGCGCTCTGATTGCCAGATCGAATCGCCAGGATCCTTATCGTCACGCTCGTTCTGAGTCAGAGAACGCACTCGACCATCGGAGCTAGTTACGTATATCACATCATCACAAAATACCAAGTCAGCTACTATGGCACCGTCGGCCGCATCTGACTCAATGGAGGCCACCCATTCCCCATAAACCCTACGGGGAAAGTCCAGATCAAGTCCTCTCGCCACTGTGTTCAGTGCAATGATCTTGCCACTGTAGGTGCCCACATAGACCAGGTCTCCATCAACTATCGGCGTGGTATATATGGCATCGGGAACACTCGACGGCCCACATCCCAAGCCACCTCCAGCCTTGACCTCAAAGGCATGCGACCAGAGCAACTCTCTGGTGGTCGCATTTACGGCAACAACCCTGCCGTCCTGGGTGCCCGTGTAGATGATGCCGTCGTGAAACGCGGTTCCCGACCACCCACCCGCTGCCTGTCCCTGCCCCGGAGCACAGGAGACCATAACGGCAGTGATCAGAACCGTCAGAGCCAGGAGCAATACCTTTGCCTGCTTCATTTGACTAGCCTGCTAAGGCACGGGGTCATAGCCACCCTCCGTAAAGGGATTGCAGCGAACGATCCTTCTGGCAGCCATATGTGTGCCTCTCAGAACCCCGTACTTCTGTATCGCCTCAAGAGCATACTGAGAGCATGTGGGAGTGAAACGACATACGCTGGGCAACACCCTGGACAGGGTGCTCTGGTACAGCCTTATCAGACTCAGAGCCATTCCACTCATGCATTGCTCTCCAGCAAGTTCGCCCTCGTCAGCAGCCCCGTAACAGACCGGTTCAACTGGCGGTAGTCGGCACCGGCCGCCTGAGGCCGCACAATGAAGACTATATCCCACCCGGGCTTCAGCGATTGCGCCCTCAGTATCTCCCTAAACAAGCGCTTCAGGCGATTGCGCAGCACCGCCTTGCCCACCTTCCTGGTGACGGAGAACCCGTACCGGCTAAGGCACAGACCGTTGGGCGCCGCCTTCATCACAGCCAAGCTGTTCACCCATGTTCTGCCCTGTTTGTAAACCAGTGTGTACTGCGCCCTGGTGTGTAAGGCTCGAGGCTCCTTCATACACAGGATGGAGTTAGACTGGGGTGAGCTTGTACCTCCCCTTGAGGCGCCTCGCTCTGAGCACTCTTCTCCCACCCCTGGTGGCCATCCGAGCGCGGAATCCGAGGCTGCGCTTGCGGGGAATCCTCTTTGGTTGATAAGTACGCTTTGGCATTCGTCAGGCCGCCGACCGTGATAGGCCCACGCCTCCTGTCTTCCAAATGTGAGTCGGTGCATAGGGCAACATGGCAAGGTAGCGGGCCCGCTTGATGGCGTGTGCCAGGGCCCTCTGATGTTTGGCGCAAGTTCTGCTCCTTCGTCTCGATACGATCTTACCCTGGCTGGTAATATAGCGAGCCAACATTGGAGCATCCTTGTAGTCAATACTGACCCTGCTTTTGCAGAAGGGACAAATCGACGGCCGGGGGGTGAAACCCCTCCTTCTTGGTCTTACGGTATCAGCCAAATCTTCTCTCCTTCATTCTAGTCAAAAGGTAAGTCCTCGGGCTCCAGTTCCCCTTCTTCGGAAAGAGCGCCTGGAGTTCGCTTGCCCAGGAAAAGAACCCTGTCTGCAGTCACCTCGAGGCTCGTTCGCGCCTGCCCATCCTGTCCCTCCCACGTCCTGGCATGCAGTCTGCCCTCCACATAGACCTGCCTCCCCTTTGTCAGAAACTGGTTGCACTGCTCGGCCTGTTTACCCCAGGCGCTGATCCTGAACCAGTCCGTTTCCTCTTTGGTCTCCCCTGAGGAGGTACTATAACGGCGGTTGGTAGCCATACTAAAAGACGTGACGGCCTTCCCATTGGGCGTGTACCTCATCTCAGGGTCACTGCCTACATTGCCGATCAAGATGATCTTGTTAAGGCTTGCCATATCAACCGTTGAGCCTCACCACAAGATACCGTAGAATATCTCCGGACCCGCTCATCTCCGCTTCTAACTCCTTCACCGGCTCCGGATCCAACTTGAAGCGAGTGTGGAAGTACTCGGCCTCCATGAACTTATCTACAGGGTATGCAAGCCTTTTTCTCCCCCACCTCTTAACCTCTTCTACCTCTCCGCCCCGACCACTAATCGACTCAGTCACCTTATCAACGATCTGAGATACCCCGTCTTCGTCAAGCCCGGGGTTCACTATAGCTACCAACTCG